>NZ_QTMZ01000043.1:0-50258 GCF_003602935.1 Bacteroides sp. AM54-2NS | reverse complement strand
TTGCATATGGTATTGAAAAAGACTGGGAGGCAGTACAGGCAGCTATTGATATCCCCTTCAGTAACGGATTACTGGAGGGGACAGTGAATAAAATTAAAGCGGTAAAAAGACAGATGTACAATAGGGCAGGAATTAAACTACTGAGAGCGAAGATTATTTATTCACAATAGAAGAAGTACCACCAAATTTGACGAAGAACCAGAAATCTTTTTCAGGAGAAATAAAAGTAAGTTCATAATGGTGCTGCATTGAATTATTTTTTGGCGGAGTTATTCTAACACTTAATAGTTCAAAAACAGATATTTCTCTGACCAAAAGATAGAACTAATGATGAATTAAAAGTTGCAATTATGGTTTTCTTCCCACAACAAACGGGAAAAGTCAGAAGAATCATGTACATTTGTAATCCGAAAACTAAAAGAACATCGCAATGAAAATATTTCCAAGCAGCAGTATCAAGAAATTGGACGCTTATACCATTGAGAACGAACCTATTGCATCAATCGATCTGATGGAACGTGCAGCAACCGTATTAACAAAAGCCATCACAGACAGATGGAATACGGAAACGCCGGTCACTATCTTTGCCGGACCGGGGAATAATGGCGGAGACGCTCTCGCCGTAGCCGCATGATGGCTGAAAAAGGATATAAAATCGAGGTATTTCTCTTCAACACGAAAGGAGAACTTTCACCCGACTGCCAGACCAATAAAGAACTGGTAGAAATGATGGAAGAAGTAAAATTCCACGAGATCAGTACCCAATTCGTACCTCCCGCCCTGACGCCCGACCATCTGGTAATCGACGGATTATTCGGTTCAGGCCTGAACAAACCGTTGAGCGGCGGATTCGCTGCCGTAGTGAAATACATCAATTCCTCCCCTGCCATGGTAGTAGCCATCGACATTCCTTCCGGACTGATGGGAGAAGAAAACACATTCAACGTAAAAGCTAATATTATCCGTGCCGACGTAACTTTCAGTCTTCAACTGCCGAAGCTCGCCTTTCTTTTCGCAGAGAACACGGAATTTGTCGGAGAATGGGAAGTGCTGGATATCCAATTGAGCGAAGACGGTATTGAAGAAATGGAGACTAACTACGAAATGTTGGAAATAGAGCAAATCCGTTCACTCATCAAGCCACGCAAACAGTTTGCCCACAAGGGAAACTTCGGCCATGCACTATTGATTGCCGGTTCAAAAGGAATGGCAGGAGCCTCTGTTCTCGCTGCCCGCGCCTGCCTCCGTTCGGGAGTAGGGTTGCTGACTGTCCATGCGCCAATGTGCAACAACGACATCTTGCAAACCTCCATACCCGAAGCAATCGTAGAAACCGACATCAACGAAACCTGTTTTGCCGTACCTACCGACACGGACGACTATCAAGCAGTCGGCATCGGTCCGGGACTGGGACGAAACGAGGAAACGGAAGCTGCCTTGTTGGAACAACTGGAACACTGCCAGACTCCTGTTGTGGTGGATGCCGACGCACTTAATATCCTCGCCAACCACCGTCATGCACTTACCCACCTGCCGAAGGGTTCCATCCTCACCCCGCATCCGAAAGAACTGGAACGTCTGACCGGCAAATGCCAGGACTCTTACGAACGTCTGATGAAGCTTGCGAATTGGCTCGTGCCGCCCATGTTCACATTATTTTAAAAGGAGCCTACTCCGCCATCATCACCCCAGAAGGTAAATGCTTCTTCAACCCAACCGGAAATCCGGGAATGGCAACCGGAGGTAGCGGTGACGTACTGACCGGAGTAATCCTGGCACTGCTTGCCCAAGGTTACCTCACCGAGGAAGCCGCTAAAATCGGCACTTACATTCACGGATTGGCGGGCGATGTCGCTCAAAAGAAGCAAGGAATGATCGGAATGATCGCAAGCGATATTATCACCTGTCTGCCGACAGCATGGCGACTTGTAAGCGAATAAAAGTTAAGAACTTACCCTTTTTTCAATAACTTCATTAACTTTGTTTTCAAAACCAGTTAAAAAGAACCGAATATGAAAAAGTTGATTATAGCAGCAGGACTACTTATGACAACGTCCGCCTATGCACAAACCGAAGTACTGACAGGGGTTACCCGAGGAAAAGACTATGGAGTGGTTTACAGTCTTCCCAAAACCCAAATAGAACTTGAAATAAAAGCCAACAAAGTCAACTATACTCCGGGAGAATTCAGCAAATATGCTGATCGTTACCTACGACTGACCAACGTCTCCGCCGACCCTGAAGAGTACTGGGAACTGGCTAGCGTAAAAGTGAAATCCGTAGGTGTGCCCAACAGCGAAACTACGTATTTCGTAAAATTGAAGGATAAGACAGTAGCACCGCTCATGGAACTGACAGAGGATGGCATTGTGAAAACGATCAATGTTCCTTACAGCAATAGCAGTGCAGGCAAAAAAGCTGCTCCCGCCCCCGCAGTCCTCCAAAAGAAAGCGAATCCTCGCGAATTCCTGACCGAAGAGATTCTGATGGCTAGTTCTACCGCCAAGATGGCCGAGCTGGTGGCTAAAGAAATCTATAACATCCGCGAAAGCAAAAATGCCTTATTGCGCGGACAAGCTGATAATATGCCTTCAGATGGGGCACAGCTTAAGATTATGCTCGACAATCTGAATGCACAGGAAGAAGCCATGACACAAATGTTCTCCGGCACCTGCAACAAAGAAGAGAGAACATTCACTGTCCGCCTTACCCCTGACAAGGAATTCAACAATGAAGTTGCCTTCCGCTTCTCGAAGAAGTTAGGTGTAGTTGCCAACAATGATTTGGCAGGAACTCCGTTTTATATCAGTCTGAAAGACCTGAAATCGGTCAAGATACCACAGGAAGACGGTAAGAAGAAGAAAGATTTGGATGGAATCGCCTACAACGTACCCGGACAAGCTATGGTTACACTGACCGACGGTAAAAAGAAACTTTACGAAGGTGAGCTTCCTATTACCCAATTCGGTGTGATAGAATATCTGGCTCCGGTTTTGTTCAACAAGAATTCTACCATCAAAGTTTATTTTGATCCGAATACGGGAGGATTGCTCAAAGTGGACAGAGAAGAAGGGAAATAGAAAAACGAGGAAGTGAACTTCTAAAAAACAAAGAATATGGTTGGTGAAGGACATGCATTCGACATGATACGCCGAATAAAAGAGGGACGGGAGCTCCGCCTACGTCGTGAACGTGCTAACGATAAGTTGAAGCATCTAAACCGTGCAAACGAACCTTATCCACTACCCAACACCACCCCCGAAGAAATGGAACGTATCATCCACGACTCGGAGAAAAAGAAAGAGAAAGACAGCAATTATTTTGTTTGGGGAACGCTTATTATCATGGGGGTCCTGATAGCAATTGCCGTCATACTTTGGGCTGTATTTATCAAATAAATAATAATAAGTTCCTATTTATACGACTGGTATCACCAGTTTTATAAATCCATCTTTCTGCATTTGAGAAAGATAAGCCGATACACGCGACTCGTAGCCCTCTTCATTTTGAAAGTGGTCTGCGAGTTTTTCTATAATCTCACGAACATTGCGTTTTCCATCTATCAGTTCCCATACAGCCGTACCGTGTTCTTCCAATTTCACATGAAGTTCTTTCGACATTCCTTTCGGCACAAGGAAGCGTTGCATCCACGGATATTTAAAACGGGGAAAGGAGAGCACAATTGTCTCCCCTTCCCTTTCTGCTGTAATATGTTCACTGCGACAGGGAATGACCTCTAACAGGTTGATTTTCTCTTTGGCAGCCATACTTCTTATTTTTTATTTCAGAGTATTCATACTGATACTCTTCTGTTTACACCTTGATACAAAATTCCTTTGTCACTTTAGGTATTGAATTTCCTAGTTACTTTTGGATATTCGCCTCTTCCAGACCGTATCCCTTCTTCTTGTTCTCTGCCTTTAACATCAAAGCCACAATCAGAGCAAGCACACCAAAGAGAGCAAAAATAGCCATCGGCAACGTGTAGTCATAAGTCTGTGCACCGTCTACTACCGGACCTTTGCAATAAGTATTCAACACCCATCCGATCAACAAAGGAACACCCATCAATCCCCAGTTCTGTACCCAGAAAATCAATGCGTATGCAGTACCCAACTGTTTTTCCGGAATAATCTTCGGAACAGACGGCCACATAGCTGAAGGCACCAACGAGAAGGCAAACCCCAATATAATCATGATGATAGTAGCAAACCACCATATATTCAGTATAGGCAGAGCAAACATCGTATGCACAAAAATAAGCATCACTGATCCGATTATCATCAATGTGGCTCCCTTACCAATACGGTCATAAAGCGAGCCGAACAACGGAGTCAGAATAATCGCACCAATCGGCAACAATCCGGGAATCGTTCCCGCCAACTTCGGATCTACATTATACTTCTGCACCATCAAGTCGGCAGCATACTTGATAAAGGGGAATACAGCCGAGTAGAACAATACACATAGTAATGCAATCAGCCAGAATCCTTTATTGGTAATGATATACACAATATCTTTCATACGGAACGGCTCTTCCGGTTCCAATCCCTCTGCATCCAAAGAAGCATCCAACTTCTTATCATAGAAAGTATAAAGGAAGAAAGCAATCGTACCCACGCACAACATAATCAGACAAAACAGAATCGGAGCAGGAATATTGGTATGGAATGTGCCACTCTCATCCATAGATCCGAAAAAGTCGGCCAAAGGAACCGTAAGCACCATTGCCAGAGTTGTTCCGATACGTGCCGTAGCCATTTCAAGTCCCATAGCCAACGCCATTTCCTTACCCTTGAACCATTTCACGATAATCTTGGAAACTGTGATACCGGCAATTTCCACACCTACACCGAAGATAGCATACCCCAATGCAGCCAGGGTTACCTGTGTTTTGAATCCGAAGAGCATGGCACCTTCCGGAAAAGTAGTAGAAATCGCATAGTATTTCAATCCACAACCAAACACCATCAATAAGCAAGCTCCCATTCCGGTGAAACGAACTCCCATCTTATCCAAAATGATACCACCGAAAATCAGCATCAATAGGAATACATTAAACCACCCGTAAGCGCTTGTGAAGAAACCATAATCAAGACTGTCCCATAGTAGTTCTTTCTCAAGCATGGGTTTTAGAGGAGACATTACGTCGGTGAGGAAATAGCCGCATAGCATAGTAAATGCGACTAATGCTAGAACACTCCATCGGAGTACGGCGGAGTCATTCAATTTCTGTTTCAAATGTTCTGTCATTGTTATATTTAAAAATAGTAGTTAATAATCTTCATACGACCAACAAAGGTAGTTAAATCTCGTTTGTTTCTATCAAAAAGAGATTGTTTTTACAAGAAAAAGTTAAGTGCGGATTACACTGACCACGCGGAAGATTGAAAATCCGTGTAATCTGCGTAATCCGCACTTAAATATCAAAGAAATGCAGCATCCGTCTGCACCTTCCCATTAATGGTTTTACCCCAAAGTCTTACCTGACAACGGAGTGAATTACTCTGCTGCAGGAGCAGGAGTTTCAGTAGCCGGTGCCGGAGTTTCTGTAGCAGGTGCATTGGTAGCAGGAGCTTCAGTTTGCGGCGCAGCCGTACCTGCGGGTAAGTTATACGGGTTAGTCTGTTGTTCTTTCTGTGCCTGTTCCAACACTGCGTCTTTAGCAACAGCAGAGCGAGGAACTACATAAGCAGTAGCAATGCTCATTACCACCATGAAGATAGCTAAGCCCCATGTTGCTTTTTCCAGAAAATCTGTAGTCTTGCGCACGCCCATGATGGCGTTAGATGAAGAGAAACCAGAAGCAAGTCCGCCTCCTTTTGAGTTCTGAATCAGCACGATGAAACACATCAACAAGGCTGCAATAACCATTAAGATAACGAATAATAAGTACATTTTTAGTTATTTTGAATTAGCGTTAATAATCAATTTCTCCAAAAATCTGATTTGGTCTGCAAAGTAAGCATTTTTTTTTGGATATTTCAAGCTTAATTTTTTAATTATTTCAAGAGCTTTTGAATATCGTTGCTGTTTAACATAGATTTTTGCCAAAGTTTCCGTAAAACAGCTGTCATCTTCCTCTTCTTCCTTCATCGTTTCTTCTTCGGTAAGTTCGTCCGAAGAGGTTGGCGAAGATGGCATTTCTTCTCTTAAAGGTTTCTTGCAGAGGGGAGAGTCGCTCTCGCTCTTTTCTATAAAGTCGTCAATCAGTTCGTAGCCTTTGAGTTTGGGCGTTTCTTCGGCCAGCTGTTCCGTGGCCGGAGTCTCCTCCAAAAGATAAGAGGTGTAATCCATCGAATAGTCGAAGCTGGTGCGGGCAGTCACCTCTTCGGGTACTGTGGACAAGAAAGCGTCGATCAATGCTAATGTGCGGTCTACGGACGGTTCGTCTTTCAGCACCTCCGTGAGAGGTACTCCCTTTTTTCGTGCCTGCACATCATAGCGGTCACCTTCAATCAACCGGAACAACTGCCGTCTGTCTGCAATGTAAAGAACTGCTTTCCGCAGTTCTCCACCGAAACTAATATCATGGAGAATATACAGATTCTTCAGATACAGCAGACGAAGTGACTGAAAATACGGATACCTCGCAAGAAGATTGCGCAGTTCGTACAAAGTATCCCTATTCAGCGTCTCGGGATGCTGAATCCATTGTTGAAAGTTAACAGAAGTCATTTATATTACCAGTTTGCTACAGTTGCATTAAAAATTTGGTCGGTGATCTCTTTAGACATTTCAGCAATCAATCCGTCCTGTACGGCAGTCAGCAACTGGCTAGAGTCGTAGGTACGGAACGCAGAAAACTGTTGTTCAAAGTCTTCGGCATGATTGGTGTTGTTGACAAAACGTACATTGACGGTAATAGTCAACTTCGTCTCCGAAGAATAACCGTCGGCAGATACTGCCTGGTTGTACTGATTGTATCCTGTGATTTCTCCGTCAATCTGCAAGTCCGCATTCTGATTCGGCTTGAGCAGTTGCAGACGGGTCTGCCGGATGAAGATATCTTTCAGGTCCTCATTGAATTTGGTTGCCAACGGAGCATATACATACTCCGACTTGATCGGGAAGTCGGCTATCGAAATGGTCTTTACCTTATCATAATTGATAGACGATCCGTTAAACTTATAGGAAACAGTGCACGCAATGACTACCAACGGCAAGCCGAACAGTAACAAAGGGCGTATTATTTTCTTAATCCAATTCATATTCTTTTATTTTTCTATAAAGTGTACGCTCGGAAATATTCAAGTCCTTGGCCGCACTCTTCCGCTTTCCATGATGCCTCTCAAGTGCTTTGCGTATCATTTCTTTCTCCACTTCGTCCAGTGACAAAGGGGATTCTTCTACATATTCTTCCGTGTCTTGTATGTCATCATCATCCTTGCAAACCGTAGGCTGCATGGTGTGAATGATAGCAGGTACCGAAGGTTGATGCGCCGTCACTACCGGAGTAGTAACCACCGTTCCCATTTGTCCTACCTGCCCCACCTGTCCGGCACGTTCCGCCATCAGGTTGTGCACCATCTTCTTCAGCTCCGCCACTTCCTGGCGCATATCGAACAGAACAGAATAAAGAATCTCCCGTTCGCTCTCAAAGCCTTTACTCTCACGCGTTCCCATCAACGCGGGAAGACGTTGCGTATTTTGTGCAGGAAGATAATTCTGCAAGATAGCAGCAGAGATCTCCCTATTGGTTTCAATGATAGATATTTGCTCGGTGATGTTCTTCAACTGACGCACGTTTCCGGGCCACGGGTAAGCCAACAACTCTTTCTTCGCATCCTCCGTCAACTGAATAGCGGGCATCCGGTATTTCTCTGCAAAGTCTGCGGAAAACTTACGAAACAACAAAAGTACATCGTCACCACGTTCACGCAAAGGCGGTATCTGGATAGGCACCGTATTCAACCGGTAATATAAATCTTCACGGAAACGTCCTTCTGCAATCGCTTGTGTAAGATTGACGTTGGTAGCCGCCACCACACGCACATCCGTTTTTTGTACTTTGGACGAACCTACTTTCATAAACTCGCCACTCTCCAGTACACGGAGCAAACGTGCCTGGGTAGACATCGGCAACTCCCCTACTTCATCAAGAAAAATAGTACCACCGTCAGCTTCGCCAAAGTACCCTTTCCGTTCGCCAATCGCACCGGTAAACGCACCTTTCTCATGTCCGAACAGTTCGGAATCAATCGTACCTTCCGGAATAGCGCCACAGTTGACAGCAATATACTGTCCGTGCTTCCTCCGGCTATATTGATGAATAATCTGCGGAAAACTTTCTTTTCCGACTCCACTTTCTCCGGTAATCAGCACAGACAAATCGGTAGGAGCTACCTGAATGGCAACATCTATGGCGCGCGACAATGCTTCAGTATTTCCAATAATACCGAAACGCTGTTTCACTTGTTGTATCTCTGCTTTCGTCATCACTCGTTTTTAATCTTCGTCTACTGTATCCAGCTTCAGTTTATCACTATCGTCACGTTTCTCGTAATACTGTTTACGCAACGGATTGGCACGAGCCACTTTTTCCCGCTGACGATTACGGAACACGTCGATGGCAACATAGATTGCCTGACGGAAAGAATCTTCACAAGCCACTCCCTTGCCTGCAATATCGTATGCCGTTCCATGAGCCGGAGAAGTACGTACTACCGGCAGTCCTGCCGTATAGTTCACCCCGTCTTCCATAGCCAAGGCCTTGAACGGAGCCAGCCCTTGATCGTGATACATCGCCAGGATACCGTCAAAATGAGTATAATTGCCCGAACCCATAAAGCCGTCGGCCGCATAAGGACCGTAGCAAAGGATTCCTTTCTCTTCCATTTCTTTCATGGCAGGGATAATCACTTCCTGCTCTTCCATTCCCAACAAACCACCGTCTCCGGCATGAGGATTGAGAGAGAGCACCGCAATACGCGGAGCGCCGATACCGAAATCCTGTTTCAGACAACGATGGAATATCATCAGTTTCTCCTGAATCAATTCTTTGGTAATCGTAGTCGCAATCTCTCTAACAGGGATATGTGTCGTCACCAAAGCCACCCGGAAGTCATTCTTCATCAAAATCATCAATGACTTATCACCATTGCCCAGACGTTCTTCGATATATTCCGTATGTCCGGGGAAGGAGAACTCTTCCGACTGAATCGTATGTTTGTTGATCGGAGCTGTTACGATAACGTCTATCAACCCTTCGCGATATTCTTCGATGGCACGTTCCAAAGCCCCCAGCGCAGCTTACCGGCTTCGGGGTCGGGTTTGGAAAATTCCACTTTCACCTCATCATCCGTACAGTTCACCACGCTCAAACGGTTGTACCCCGCTTCGGTAGCAGAGTTGACAATGCTGAAATTGGCCTGTATATCCAGTGCTTTGCGATGATAAGCCGCTACTTTCGGTGAGCCATAAATGATCGGAGTACATAGTTCCAACATCGTAGGGTCGGAAAATGTCTTAAGAATCACCTCATAGCCCACCCCGTTAATATCTCCTTGGGTGATACCTATCCTTATCTTGTTATCTTCCATGTTTTTATTTATTAGTTTGTTCCGCTTCCTTAGATGCTTCTCCCAATGGAATCTGCTTCTGCTGAACTTCATTCGGAAGTTTCAGTGTATACAGAGATGCTTCCATCTGGCGTACTAGGTTGCGTTTCATTTTATCAGGTGAATAAACAAATATTTCTGCAGTAATAATTCGTTGGTTCTTCTCGTCCAGACGAGTATGAGATACATACGGACCACCCATAAAGTCGCCCTTCATACGCCACAGACCACGTGCTTCCATTGTGTAGCTGTTCTGTACATTGATCGGACGGACATCGGTCAGTAAACTATCGGTCGACATATAAACTCCTTCCTTGAATCCGGGGATATTGGCTTTCATCACAGAGTCACGTTTGTGCACAAAATATTCTTTGGTAAACGTATCCTTGTCAGTGTACGGATAAGAGTACATCACAAAGTTACGGTCGGCAGTACCTGTGTTGGTAGAAGCCAGAAGAAATCATCCCCGGTCTTTGAATTAGCCAGTTCGGCATCCACCCAGATGTCGCATCCGAACAAACTGTCCACTTTCTGCGAAATGAAGTTACTGTGTTTCCCTTCCAGGAACGTAATCTGACGGTTCATTTCCGCACGGGTAAAGAAGTCGACAATCGTCTTTTTGTTCTCTTCCACAAACTTCTCGAACTCTTCTTCGTTCGGAGCCTGGATAGTCAATATCATCTGCGGATTGGCATACACGTCCTTCGCATATTTGAACGAGGCTTTCGTATATATATCCTGTATATCTACAATAATAATGTTACGTATCAACTTCAGCGTAGAATCATAATCTTTCGGCGAAGTATACATAATCCGGAAAGAAGGTTCCGACTGCGGCAAACCGGGCATATCAGCATCGAGCGCATCATGTAAAGCCCTTCCGGCAGCACGATCCCAAACACCGTGATCTACTACAACCAAAAGCTCGTAAGCACGACCACTAGAGGTGTGATTTCCTTTCAGACCACAAGATGCAACGACAAAGGCTACCAAAGCGATGCATAAAATAAAAGAGTACTTTTTCATGATGTTCGGTTTTATATATTAACTTTCATTATTTTTCTCCTGTTTCGCTGTCGACAGCATACCGCAAGCGGCAAAAATATCTTCGCCCCTAGATGAACGGATAGTGGTGAAAAGTCCGTGTGATGTCAGATAATCACGAAAACGGGTCATCGTATCCATGTCCGCCCCCTCGAGGTCTACCCCCGGTATGGCATGAAAACGAATCAGATTCACCCTGCAATCCAGCCCGCGAAGAAGTTTCAGCAACTCTTTGGCATAAACCTGCGAATCATTGAGCCCTTTAAAAACAATATATTCAAACGAAAGTCGACGTTGTTTACTAAAATCATAGTTTTTTAACAGTTCCACCATTTCGGTGATTGAAAACGCCTTTTCCGCCGGCATTAATTCAGCACGCTGAACGGTCAGCGGAGAGTGAAGGCTGATGGCAAGGTGGCAGTCATTTTCTTCGATAAAACGCTGCAATCCTTTCCGTAGCCCGACAGTAGAAAGCGTGATACGCTTCGGACTCCATGCGTAACCGTAGGTAGCGGTCAGTAGTTCCAATGCTTTCAATACCTCATCCAGGTTATCGAGCGGCTCGCCCATTCCCATCATTACGACATTAGTCAGTTTGTCCCGTTCCGGCAGCGAATGAATCTGGTTCATGATCTGGCTGGCGGTCAGGTTAGCCGTATACCCCTGTTTGCCGGTCATACAGAACTTACAGTTCATTTTGCAGCCCACTTGTGACGACACGCACAACGTTGCCCGGTCATCATCCGGTATATAAACCGACTCTACAAAATGGTTCTCACCCACTTTATAAAGATACTTCACCGTACCATCTACAGAACGCATTTCATCTACCGGAGCTTCCGCTCCCACCTCATAGTTCTGCTTGAGCAACTCCCGGTGTTTCAATGACAAATTAGTCATATCATCAATCGAGGCTACCTTCTTTTCGTAAAGCCAGGATGCAATCTGCTTGGCAGCAAAGCCGGGCATACCCAGTCTTTTTGTCAATGATTGAAGCTCTACAAGAGTCATTCCTAAAAGGGGATATTTAGACATTCTTCTTTCTGTTGATAGTTTATATCTGCAAATGTAAGGAAATAAAGTCGATTTCCGTATAGCAGGAATGTAAAAGTTACAAAAAAGGAAGTATACCCAAGTTATTATTTAACAAAGCTGATATATTGAAGTAGCGTTCGCGCCAATTCAGAGTCCTCGCCATTCCGTTTCACTTCGTGACCATACGCCTCACGGAAACAAGCCAGCGCATCTTTCCGTTCATAACAATATTTGTGTAAAACCCCTAAGTTTTGACAAGCCACAATCGTATCTTCATTCTCCCATCCCTGATGCTTCTTTCGCAGTTCAAACTCTTTGAAGAAAGCCGCTTTCGCCATTGGATAATCCTTCTTTTTCGTATAAGCCAGTGCTTTGTAGTAATATACCAGACAGGAAGAATCGGGGTCACCATCATCATGAATATCCAGGGAGGTTGCTATACGAATCACATTATCATAATCTTTATTCATGTAATATTGCTGCATAATATCACATCTTAATGCCTCGTAACGGATAGTCAATTCTGCCAAACGAGGCTTTTCGCTGAAAAACACTTCATGCAGAAGAGACTCATGGAAGAATAAAGTAGCGGCCTGCTCATCGTTACGCTCATTCATTATGCGTTTGAATTCTATGCATAGATAATACAACTGTTTATGACAAGCGACTATCTGCTTTCTATTATCTATCTGCATAGAAATATCCAATGCCCGATTCATCAGATTCCACGCTTCATCGTATTGCTTAACACAATAAAGACATCTACCTTGCATACGCATGCATTTAGCCACTCCACTTGACAATCTACCATTCAAAGATTCGTGCATTTTAGCTACTTTCCGGAATTGTTCGGCCGCACTCTCTTCGTTTTTCTTATAATAATCGCAATAAGCCAGCAGTTCGTAAAGTTCAATGATTTCTGCCATATTATTCTCGTCAGTAGAAGCCGCATGATAGCCAAGCGCTCTATTTAGATAAGTCACCGCTTCATTATATTGCCCATTATAATAACATGCCATCCCCAAATTCCTACATGTATCAGTAATCTGGGGTACCGGAATCGGTACTATATTTTCCTGCATCATCAATGCTTTCAGAAAACAATCACATGCCATTTCATATTCTTCGTCACGGGCATAGCGACATCCCTCGTTCATTTTCAGCACTGATCTGGCAATTGGCGGTATGGCAGCTCCTTCCATACATTTCTCACTCACAACATTTGCTACCTTTGTCAGGTGAAAAGAACGACTTAAGAAAGTAGCTATATCATTAGCAATGACAGGAATCAAAAAAGAATCAACCTGACCAAAGTCCGATTCGGCATAGACATCAGGCATAAAAGAAGAGTCGTCGCTCATAAGTGCCTTCCAGCAATCTTCCAACAAAGAATAATTCGTACGATACAGAATTTCGAAGAGTTCTACATCACAAATCCACTTTCTCAAGAAATTCCGCTCCTGCATCTTATAACCTTGATAAGTAATTTCCACTTTATAGCGATAAGAATCATGGTAGCAGAACTGTTTCATACGATAGCTATAATCAGCAAAAGTCAGTTGGTGCGAAAGGATATCTTCATTGTCCAGAAGAGAGGTTATTATTTTATGAAGACACTTATCGATGCACATATCGCCTTGAGCGAAGCATCGTTTAATCGCCTCTACCATTTGTGTGTCACAAATACAATATCGCCCTCCTTTGTTGGTGAGCCAGCTACTCATTTCCACTTTCAACTGTGACCAAAGCATCTGATTTATGCCTGCCATGCTCTTTACTTCATCTTCGGTAAATCCTTCTAAAGTAAGTGAAAGCATCAGAAGCGTTCTTCCAATCTCTTCGAAACCATAATCAGCCGACAAACGCCGAAGCACACTGTCATAAAATTGCTCAACCTCATTGAGCCGGCAATATCCACTCATATATTCATAGAGAGCATCGTACTGACCGAACGAAACCAGCTCATTGAGCAATACACTTAAACAGCGCGGTTGTTTAGCCAGCACCCACGAACCAAGAATATCTTCCTGCTGTGCAGACAAGGTCTTGGAGTAAGCAGACAAATATTGTTTTGAGAACTCCTTAGCATCCACTTGTGAAAAACCATTCAACTGGAAATGAACGTACCCATTCTGAATAAAAGGCAGATAGGCAGTAGATGATGCAGAAAAGCTCAACACAACCTTCACGTTTGAAGGGATAGATGCGAATAAAGAGAACAATGATACTTCAGTCGGATTTAAATAACTAATGTCATCAATCAACAGAATGACAGGATACCTTGATGCGCCTAATACACTCCACAATTGAGCAAACTTCTGAATAGAATTCAAATCTTCTTCAATCTCCTTGAGATTTCGAAGCGTGTTTCCCGAAAAAGCACCCAATATATTATTCCCAAGTGCAATCGAATTTTGCACAATATCCATGATTGATTTGGCGGAACTTTGAGACGAGTCCGGCTCTTTAGAAACTTCAGCCGCAAACAACTTTTCTTCACCTAAAGATTGATGTTTGAATGCATTCTGGCACTTTGAGGCTAACATTCTCACCAACGTTGCCGGATAAGAAGACAATGTAGTACTATCCAAGCGATGATAGATGGGAATTATCGGCATATCATTATTCACTAAATCGCTCCAATGAGCCAATAAAGCACTCTTGCCAAGACCACAATCGCCCGTCACTACCAGACACCGTTGCTCATCCGCCGCCAAAAAGTCAGCAAATGCCTGATCTGCTTCAGATATTGAGTGATAATTGAATAAGAGTTCATTGCGTGCCAGTTGTTCTTGCAACTCCTGATTATCTTCAACAGTCAGTATTTCAGGAAACTCCCGTTCAATCAATCTTGTGAAAGCACGCCCTACAAAGTCACACAATTGCTCGGGCGAATCATACTCCTGCACAGGATAACGATCCTGCTGCAAAATACTCTCTTTCAGACGTTTCAGTTTAAGAGCCTCCTCTTCAGGGCAAGACAGTTCATCATCTGCCGACTGTTTTATATAAAAATAGGCATGTAACGGATTGGGATTGCGCAGTACACCAAACTGCATTTCAATTTCCGTCACACTCAAATGGTGATTCAAGTCATCTTCTATCCAACGATATTCCAAGCTGTCATTGAGAGTTTGAGATAAATCTTCATAACTGGGACACCATCCATAGCGGTCGCCTACCATACCAATGAAGAAAGGCCGGGAGTTAACGATCTCTTTCAGGCATATTTCAACAACCTTGCCGCTTTTCGCATCTTCTTCTGTGATTCCCCAACGCAAATCAACCAATGAAATGGTGGCACCACGGCTGGCAGCCTTCACTTGCAAACCCTTAAAGAGTTTGACTAATGCAGAACGTTCCATCTCCATGTCTCTGAACGTTGACGAAAGGAAAACACGGATAACACGTGAATTTTCAGCGGGAACTGAATACTGGGCTAGTTGTTTAGTCATAATATAGATTCGTATTAGTTAATGAAGTATTTCGCAAAGCCAATTGATAAAGATTGGCAAGATATGGAAATTTAATCAGATAACAAAGACCATAAACAAAAAAAACGAGCACAAAAAAGGCACGGATTACACGGGTTTCGCGGTTCCCTCATAAGTTTAAACCGCGTAAATCCGTGTAATCCGTGCCTAATATCTATTACTTGCTACTTGTTTAGAAGAACAAGAAGCGTGTATCTTTTACGTTTGCTTTCAGATACAAATCATTCATCAGACGGCTGGCAAAACGTGCGTGCATGTTAGTCAGCGTAGCTTCTTCTGCTTTTGCGTCGAATGTTTCGTTCAGTTTGTCCTTGCCGTATACCTGCAATACAAATACTCCGGCATTACCTTTGATAGGAGCGCTCAACTGATTTACTTCAGCTGCAGAAGCATAAGCACCTACCAGCGGTTCGCTGCTGCGCAATGCTGATACGTATGCAGGAGCTGCAAAAGTAACCATCTTCAAAGAGTCGCTGACTGCATTAGTCATCTCTTTGTACTGGTTGAATGAAGTTGCATTGGCAGCTTTCATGTCAGCCATAATCTTTTCAGCTTTCTTATCTTTTACGATTTCAGCTCTCAACTGATCCTGTACTGCTTTCAACGGACGATATCCCTCCGGCTTAATGCCTACCAGACCTACTACCATCATGTGATCGCTTTCGCCACATTCGTACAAGCCGGAAACATCACCCGGTTTTGCTTTATCAAATGTCCATCTCAACGCTTCTTTTGTACCTCTTACACCACCGATATTGTGTTCAGAGCTGCTCAAATCCATTCTGTCGAGCAGTCTGTAGCCGGCTTCTTCAGCGTTAGCTACCATCTTTTCTACACTAGGATTAGCTGCGATAAACTGGCTGAAATCATTATAAGCACGGTTATAAGTTTCTTTGCTGAACTCTACTTCACGTTTGATAACAGCTACTTTATATTTGTCTTTTACAGATTTCTTGTTCGTTACCTGAAGAATTACGTTTGCTTGTCCCATCGGCAAGTTCACCAGTTCGTTCACACCTGCATTGTTGATAGCAGAGATGAATTTCAGGTTATCACCGTCTATCTGTGCACCTTCGTACTGTGCAGAAGTTAGCCAGTTTGCATCACCAGTCTGACCATATTTCTTTGCCAGATCAGCAAAGTTAGCACCACCTTTGATCGCGTTGTAGATACTATCAGCCAATGTCTTTGTCTTCACAGCATCTTCTGCGTATACCTGAATCTGACGGAATTCGACAGAGTCGGCAGCAGCAGCTTTAGCTACAATTTTGAAAGAGTTGATTGTATTGTCGGCACCGTTATAGTAAGGACCATAAATAGTACCTACCGAAGCAGAGTCCAAACGGGCAACTACATCTGACGGAAAAGCTGTTTTGTTATAGAACAAGTCTACATAAGGAGCTTCCGAGCCAGTCGAACGGATGAAAGAAGTATAATCTTCCGTAGTAGTAGCCAACTGTTCAGTAGCTTCGTCCACTTCTTTCTGGATAGCAGCTCTGTCTTCAGCACTTGCAGTCACTTGTACATCAATGTACTTGATGTCACGAGTTTCCTGATATTGCTTGAATTGTTCTTTCTTCTTGTTATACAAGTCTTTCAGTTCCGATTCTTTCACTACGATTGTAGAGTCCACTACAGAAGAGTAAGGAATACCAGCCATCAACACGTTGTACTGGTTCACTCTTGCGTCGAAAGCGTCCTGTGCTTCCACCGGATTGGAAAGAAGAGCTTTAGACACCAATGCCTGATACTTTTCTGCCAGACGGCTCTCGATCAGAGTTTTCTGAATGAAAGACCAGTATTTATACATGTTATTGTATTGTTCAGCATACTGTGCCGGCATTTGTGATTCGCTCATCTTGGCATATTCCACGAGGAACTTGTTCAACATATCCTTGTCGAAGTTTCCTGTTTGCGGATTCTGGAAAGGAGTTTGTCTCAACAAAGGATGAACGCCTGCTTTCAGGATGTCCTGGATTTCAGCAGCAGAAACAGTCAGTCCCAGTGCTTTTGCTTCTTTTTCGATCAGTTTATTGTTTACGTAGGAACGCCATACTTCATCGCGCACCTGATTGGTTTGTTCGTCATTCAAGGCGGTCACCCCACGCATGAGTTTCACCACTTCGGTATATTCTTCTACCAAATTCTGATACTCTTGAGCGGAAAGAGCGTCTCCGTTCACCTCACCTACGTCATGTGCCTGATGCGGCTGCATCACTTTCCATGCGTCACCCGCAATGAAAGCAAACAGCGCCAAGCCGATAACAATCACCAATAGAGGTCCTTTCGACCTAATGTTTTGTAACGTTGCCATTTTGATTAATACGATTTATGTTTATTATTATTTCTTTCTTTTGTCGTTTTAGCGCACGAAGATACAAAAAATGCTAATATGCATCTATTTATTGGCTAAAAATTTCTTGATTATCGTCATTATTCCAAGACTTTTAATCGCACGAGTTCTATTTTTGTCGCTGTGACCTTAATTATCTTGAATTGATAACGTCCTACCCGGACACTTCATGCAACTTCGGGAAGCTCTGATATTGGTTCAGGATCAACCCTCCTACTGTCAGATAATCATCCGACTCGGGCAAGTCGAGTCCGTACGTCTCATTGACTTTTTCTATCTCCAGGCGGGCGGACAACACATACTCGCGTTCGTCGATTTGCTTGCTGATATAGGAAGTGTTATCGTGTTCGTCTTCTATATCTCCAAAGATTTCTTCAACGAGGTCTTCCAGAGACACGATGCCGGACGTACCGCCAAATTCATCCACCACTACGGCAATCGTTTTCTTTTGCTGCATGAAGAGTTTCATCAGTTTATGAGCGGACATGGTTTCGGGCACAATCGGCACTTGTTTCACATTCTCATGCCAGTTTTTCGGGGCACGGAACATTTCCGACGAATGGATATAACCGACTACGTTGTCGATATTCCCGTCATACACGATTATCTTGGAGATTCCGGATTCTATGAAGCGGCTTTTCAGCTCGTCCAGCGAAGTAGTCAAATCAACAGCCACCACTTCGGTACGGGGAACGATGCAGTCGCGGATTTTTATGTTCGAGAAGTCGAGGGCGTTCTGGAAGATTTTCACTTCCGTGTCCAACTCTTCTTCATTTTCGGCATTATCAATGCTGCTTTGTACGAAGTAATCGAGGTCGACTTTTCCAAAAGCTCTGTCGGACGCATCCTTATTAACCTTCATTCCAAAGAGGCGAAGGAAGATACAAGACAAGCCGGAGGCTAATTTGGAGATGGGATAGAGAACCACATAACAAACAATAAGCGGAATGGCAAAAACATTCAAAACCAGATTGGGATTGATTTTGAAGATTGTTTTCGGCAAAAACTCTCCGGTCACCAGAATAATCAGGGTAGAAATAACGGTCTGCGCCAACACCATCAGGAAATGATTGTCAATGAATCCCGCCAGCAGATTGTCGCCGATAATCTGTGCCATCAGAATACCATAGATAACCAGTGCGATATTATTCCCCACCAGCATGGTAGAGATAAATTCATTCGGGTTCTTGAAGAAGATAGAAAGGATGCGGGACGTAATTCCCCCCTTGCGTTCCATCTCAAAACGCAGTTTGTCTACCGACACAAAGGCAATCTCCACTCCTGAAAAGAAAGCGGAAAAGACCATGGTGATAATTAGAGAGATATAAATATTCATAAGTTTTGATTTACGATCAGACGATTTACGAGGTACGGTACAATGATATGACTTCGCCTATTTCGCAGCATCTTTATTCACTGAATCCGGCAGTGCTTTTGTTTCCGGTTGGGGCGGACCGCTACTCGCTTCCTCGTCCACATAGAAAATACCTTCAATATTACGAATGGTATATATAGTCATTTGCTGGTTCGAGTCGAAGCCGTGTCCTGTGATAATTCTGTCCGGTTGCTGAATACGTATAAACTTGTCGGAATACACTTTTTGAGTGGCCTCATTCCAGTAGAGCAGTTCGGTATTAAAACGCTCTCCTTTGCGGTTCTGTATATCCACATTCCCTATCAGCTTCCAAAGTCTTTCTTTGTCATAATAATAGGCAGTATCTGCCTTAATACTGGCTTCTACATTAAAGATAGAGTCGAACTGCTCCATATACACACCTTTTTCAAACGCCCAATACGAAGGCTTTTTACGGTCGTACATCATCCACTCTTCCGTGTTCACCCTATAACGTGTCACTCCGGAATCGGAAATAAGGGTAGTAACTCCCAATGTGGTCATCACCGGAAGAGAATCACGTTCTGTGATAGCCTCTCCCATAGCTTTCTGTTTTCCGCCACAGGAAGATAATAAAAGAAGCATAACAACCACCCCGAAGGTGATTGTTATGCTCATGCTTTTATGCAACAAACGGTTTCTTCGTTTTCGCAACATACGGTTATCTAATCGTTGTAGTCTCTCCTATCCAACCGCCGATAGTGATGCGGTCGCCTTGCTTGTAACCTAACATAAACAGGTCTTTAGCTTGTGGAGTATGACCAGAATATCTACCGATCAAGCTGTTAGCTTCTTCAGCTACGCTCGGATCTACTTGTTTTGCACGTTGAAGTTTGTCGATTACTGCAAAGTAAGTACACTTGTTCAAAGCTGACTCGTCGCTCCAGTTAGGACTCATTGCATACAGATTGGCAATCAGGATATATGGAGCACCATAGTTTTCGTTGAACCCGATAGCTTTCTGACAATATGCTCTTGCTTGAGACAGTTTTTTAGCAGAAGCCAATACCGCTGCGGCAGCGTATGCTTTTTCAGCTTTCTTCACGTTGTCAGTTTCCAATCCAATGGCTTCGTCGAAGAATTTGACAGCACCGTCGATGTCACCTTTCTTAAATGCTTGGTAAGCACATCCGGTAGCGGCATCTGCACTAGGTTCTATCTTGTACACATAGAAAGCAGCCTGTTGATAAGCTTCGCTTTCCGTACATCTCATCATTTTCATGATGTCGATTACTTTCTTCAAGTAAGCCAGGTCTGTTTGGTTAGCTTCTACTTTCGGTCCATAGATGTTTTGCAGTGATTCGCAATCAGCTGTTCCGCTGTTTACAAACAAAGCAACCAGATTATCTTTGATACCTTGCAAGTTTTTCTTCTTTGCTTCGTTCGTTTCAGCAGCAATAGCAGCATCAGCATATTCAGAAGCAGCCAGATAATCCTGAATGAATTGTTCCTTATGGTTAGGATCTGTTTTCAGTTTATCCAAAGACATTTGCAGGAAATAGAAGATAGTAGCGGCAGCAGATTCAGCTTTTACTGCATTTACCGACTGGCTCAACCATTGATAAGCCTGATTAACATCAATTTTCGGAGCGAAAGCGATGTAATCTACTGCTTTGATACCCAGAGCTTCATCAGCAGAAGACACTTTTGTACCTTTAGCCAAGAACTCATCTGTGTATTTGATACGCAAATCATGCGTATTCATCAGTTCATCAAAATATTTCTGATATTCCGGATTATTCCTATCCTTGATTTGTCCCATCAAGCCTTTCAGAATTTTATATCCGTCAGTAAATGTATAGAAACGAAGCGTCGGGCAGTTTTCCAACACAGCTTTCCAAGGAGTATACGCATCTTTAAAGTTACCTGCACGCACAGCTTCATGCGAGATACTACTGTTCGAGTTACAGTTAGTCGCATCCTGTGCTACCACAGTGGTTGCCCCTGCCGAAAGGAACAACATAGCCACAAGCGTTTTAATTTTCATTGTATCTAAATTTTAGTTGTTATTATTATAGTCGTCTATTCTTTCTCTTCTTACATTCATCTCAATTACTCTACTCTGCGCTTGAAGAACCAACGTTCGTTGAACGTCAATCCGATGCTAACGCGGAAGATATTTTCGTTTACAAAGGTCGATTCCTGTCCACTTACACGAACAAACTGTCCGCTGATGCTAAGGATGGAACGGGAACGAGGCACAGGTAGACCGAAACCGGCAGTTACGCCATATTCGCGGGCTGCGTCTTTACCGCCAATCTTATAATACGGAGTCGTATAATAAGCTCCCAAACGATATTTGATGTGGGATAAATAGGAACGTCCAATCAAATTGGGAATATATTCCGCACCCACTGATATTTTATGACGGTCGCAATACGTGTATGTTTCATCAAAATCTTCACGTACAGCATCATCTGATGTATTTACGCCAAACTTAGCTTTTGACCACTGCTGCAAACTATAATCCAGACCGACAGTCAAACGTTTGTCATAGTTATATGTAAAGCCGACGCCAAAAGTATTAGGCAATTCAAGCGTAGCATCCCAATCCTGACTGACAGTTGAGCTAGCTTGCGTCGTTACTGTATAATCATTATTCAGTTTATGCTTCGGAGATATACTGCTCCGATAGTGGCTGAATGTTTTTTGTTAAATTCTTGCGTATATTGCAATCCAAAATCCAGTTTATAATCCGACACTGACACAGCATTCTGCCTAATGTAAGAATAAGCAGAAGCGGTATTCGGATAAAGCTGCGTCAACGAGCGGGTTATGTCTCCCCAAAAATAAGAAGCATTCACACCAACAGACAGGTTTTTCAAGACTTTTACACCCGCACCAACATACAGTTGATGTAAACCTCCCTCACCAGTAAGGCTTTTCGTGCTATACGGTGAAGTTTCTGTAGCCTCATTGCTTTCCGATACAGAATATCCCACATTGGAGAACGGCAACAGACCGATACTCATCGCTACCCTCGGATGCAAACGAAATTGCATAGCCAGATAGTCGAAGCTAGAGTTTTTAGCGTTCAGTTTCACACCACCGCCACTAATATTCATATTTTGCAGACTAACGCCTCCTTCAAAAATAAACGTCAACGAGTCAATGGCTGTATACGAAGCAGGATTCAGCGGATTGATCTGTGCTCCATCCCGAAGTCCAAAAGCAATTCCCCCCATCGCCTTGCTATTCCCGAAACTCTGATCGGACAAGTCGCCATAGCCATATCGTGTATAAGGAGAGTTTGTATTATTTTGAGCGATTGCCATTCCGGTAACCATCGTGAGCAAAAGCGCACAAAGTGTGTGTTTAAATCCTACCATTATTATAGTTTAAAATTCTATTTAATCCTTTCAACACTAAAAATCTATCTGCAAAGATGATACTTTTTACGCTGCTATCAAAAGAAAAATCATCTCCGCCCGTTAAAAAAACCAAAAGTTCAGGATATTTATGCTTCATAGACTCAATATAACCTGAAATTTCGTATTCCATCCCTTTCATCACTCCGGCGCGTATAGCCGTTTCGGTGTCCCGTCCCATCGGGAGTTTGCGCCCGTTGGTGTCTACCAGAGGCAAACGTCCCGTAAACTGATGCAGTGCCTTGAAACGCATCTGCATACCGGGAGAAATATTACCGCCATGATACTGGCCTTTTGAGTCGATAAACTCGTAAGTAATGCAAGTTCCCGCATCAATCACCAATATATCCCGATGAGGAAACTGCTCATTAGCACCCACTACGGCAGCCATACGATCATATCCCAATGTTTCGGGAGTTTCGTACAGGTTGACAACCGGAAGCGGAGTCTGATGATTGAGCCAGAGCAAAGGAAACGGCAAAGCGGCCAAATCAGCTAAAACCTTTTCGTTTAGATCAATGACAGTAGCCACGATTCCCTGTTCAACCGGATATTGAGAACAAAGAGCTTTCAAGCAACCTAGAGACTGATTGGATTCAGCTACTACATCCACCATTTCTCCGCCGTCGAAGAAAGCAATCTTTGCCTTTGTATTTCCTATGTCGATTATTAAATTCAAATCTTTTGGTTCTTTAGCGGGCGCAAAGGTAAAGTAAAAAAAGAAAAGTTGAAGCATAGAAGAGGAATTATCTTCTTTTTTCATTTTAGAAATCCCCCAAAAACAAAAATATCGAACTATCTATTTTTAAATAGATCAATTATCTTTTATTGTTTATTATGTGTTCCACTTTGCGTTCGGCAGTCCTTTTTCATTACATCATAAACAGCTAATAAGCAATAGATTACAAGAGAAAAACAGCGTTCCACAAAGCGTTGCGCTATTTTGTAATCAATTTTCCGTTCCAACAGAAACATTATTTCATCCAAACAGAGGCTCCGTTTTATCTCATCTAAAGGCAAATTTCCTGAATCATCTTCATTTTTTCATTCACAAAACACAGAAAAAGTGTGTTGAGCGAACTATATTATATAGATTATTATATTTTAGTATTTATATATGTTCGGTTGGTGGTTCGCCTACTTTTTTCCGAGCGTTGCAAACGCATGACAGACAAGCAGTTGAGCCACCTTCAGGGGGTGTTCGTTTGGCTGTTCGATTTTTTAGTCCCCAAATAGAGGCTCTATTTGAGGGAAACAGAGCCTCTGTTTAAGCCATATAGAGCCTCTGTTTGTATGAAATAGAGACTCTATTCCGATAAAACAGAACCACCGTTTTCCCGAATCCAACAATTCTTCCTATATTTGCCACCAAAATAAAACGAGCCTGCTAATGAAACGGTTTTTCTTATATACAATCCTCTCCTTCTTCCTGCTGCTTCCGTCCGCCGGACAAGCACCTGCCAACAGCAACGACTCCATCCGCTTGAGCTTGTTGACTTGCGCTCCCGGAGAAGAAATATATTCCCTGTTCGGACACACTGCCATCCGCTATGAAAATCCGTCACAAGGGATTGACGCTGTGTTCAATTACGGATTATTCAGTTTCAACACTCCTAACTTCATCTTCCGCTTCTCGCTCGGAGAAACCGATTACCAACTGGGAGTAACGGATTATGAGCATTTTGCGGCTGAATACGCATTCTACGGACGCAGCGTGTGGCAGCAGACACTGAACCTGACTGATGAAGAGAAAACAGAACTAATCCAGTTATTACAAGAAAATTATCGCCCGGAAAACCGGGTGTACCGCTATAATTTCTTTTACGACAATTGCGCCACCCGTCCCCGGGACAAGATAGAAGAAAGCATTGCAGGAAAGGTGGTTTATCCGACGGAACCGCAGGATGGTTCGCGCACTTTCCGCGACATCGTACATCAATATTGCAAAGGACATCCGTGGGCGCGTTTCGGCATCGACCTCTGCATCGGAAGCGAAGCCGACCAGCCCATCACACAACGGCAAATGATGTTTGCCCCCTTCTATCTGATGGATGCTTTCGACGGCGCACAGATTTCCACAGATACCTATTCCCGTCCGCTTGTCAAAACCAACGAACTGATAATCGACGTCACTCCCGAACCGGATGAAAGCGGCTGGATGCCCACTCCTCTCCAATGCTCGTTGCTTTTATTTATACTGACAGCCGCCGCCACGATCTATGGCATCCGCCGGAGAACCGGATTATGGGGGATCGACCTTGTTCTTTTTGGCATGGCAGGTATCGTGGGATGCGTCCTCGCCTTCCTCGCCCTCTTCTCCCAACACCCGGCAGTCAGCTCCAATTTCCTGTTATTGGTTTTCCATCCGGGGCAACTTCTTTTCCTTCCCTACATCGTATATTGTGTCCGAAAAGGGAAGAAATGCTGGTACTTGACCTTGAATCTGGTCGTTTTAACACTTTTTATAGTGCTTTTTCCTGTAATTCCGCAAAGATTTGACTTTGCTGTTGTACCTTTGGCACTCGTTTTGCTGATACGTTCAGCAAGCAATCTGATTGTGACATCTAAAAAGAAATAATGAAAGGACTACTAACTTCCCTCATCACCGTACTGACTTTCACCGGGCTACAAGCCCAGTCACTGCCTTCCGCCCCTAAATTAGTGGTAGGGCTGACTATCGACCAACTGCGTACGGACTATCTGGAAGCGTTTTCGTCA
Organism: Bacteroides sp. AM54-2NS; assembly: GCF_003602935.1. Classification (NCBI taxonomy): domain Bacteria; kingdom Pseudomonadati; phylum Bacteroidota; class Bacteroidia; order Bacteroidales; family Bacteroidaceae; genus Bacteroides; species Bacteroides sp. AM54-2NS. The sequence continues at coordinate 25,293 of NZ_QTMZ01000043.1, read as the reverse complement.
CTCTACGGCGAGAAAGGCTTCAAACGTCTTTGGAAAGAGGGAAGAGTGTTCCATAACGCCGAATATACTTTCTGCGGCGTAGACCGTGCTTCTGCCATCGCAGCTATTTACAGCGGCACGACGCCTTCCATGAACGGAATCATCTCCCAACGATGGATGGACGCCTCTACCCTTCGCCCCGTCAACAGTACGGACGATACCGAATTCATGGGATATTACACCGACCAAACGGCCGCACCCACCAAATTACTGACTTCCACCATTGCCGACGAGCTTAAAATAGCTACTCAAGGCAAAGGACTCGTATATGCCATCGCCCCCGATTGCGATGCCGCGCTTTTCGCAGCCGGACATGCCGGAAACGGTGCTTTCTGGCTCAATCCCAACACCGGAAAATGGAGCGGAACGACCTATTATGGAGAATTTCCGTGGTGGGCAAGCCAATACAATGACCGGCAGGCGATTGATTTCCGTATTGCGGGTATGACATGGGAACCGGTATTCCCCCGTGGCATGTACACTTTTCTGCCAGATTGGCGGGATATACTCTTCAAATATAAATTTGATGACGACCGTAACAATAAGTACAGACGCTTCATCGCCAGCCCTTTTGTGAATGACGAAGTGAACGCACTTGCCGAAGAAGCATTGAACAAAAGCTCCATCGGCATGGATGACATTACTGACTTATTGGCACTCACTTATTATGCAGGAAACTACGCACATAAATCCGTACAGGAATGTGCCATGGAAATACAAGACACCTACGTGCGTCTCGACCGCAGCATCGAAAACCTGCTCGAAGCGCTCGACAAGAAAGTAGGACTACAAAACGTGCTTATTTTCGTCACTTCCACCGGATATACGGACAGCGAATCGGCTGACTCGGGATTGTACAAGATTCCCGGCGGAGAGTTTTATCTCAACCGTTGTGCCGCCCTATTGAATATGTACCTGATGGCTACGTATGGCGAAGGAAAGTATGTGGAAGCTCACCACAACCAGCAGATTTATCTGAATCATAAATTGCTGGAAAAGAAGGAACTGAATCTGGCAGAGATCCAACAAAAGTCAGCAGAATTCCTGATGCAGTTCAGCGGAGTGAACGAAGCCTATTCAGCCAACCGGCTGTTGCTGGGTTCATGGACGCCGGAAATTCATAAAATACGCAACGGCTACCACCGCAAACGTTCGGGCGACCTCGTAATCGACGTCCTTCCCGGATGGACCATCGTCAACGAGAACGGCGGCGAAAACAAAGTGGTACGTCATTCTTATATCCCTTCACCGCTGATTTTCATGGGACATTCCGTAAAACCGGCCATTATCCAGACACCTGTAACCATTGAACATATTGCGCCCACACTGGCACATTTCATGCGCATCCGGGCTCCCAATGCCTGTACTTCTGCTCCTATTACCGACCTACGGTAAAAATTTACTCACAAAAACAGGGAGCAAAACATAAATAAATCAGCATTTTAATGTAACTTTGCGGAGATTATTCGCCACAAATCCCACAGATTCACACAGATTAAAAAGAAAGATCCGTGTTCTATATGAAAAAATCTGTGTAAATCCGTGAAATCTGTGGTGCAGAAAAAGATAAATAATAAACTAAATAATATAACATGGGATTTAATGAATTTTTAAGCTCGATTTTCGGAAACAAATCCACACGAGACATGAAAGAAATCAAGCCCTGGGTGGAAAAGATCAAAGCTGCCTACCCGGAGGTTGAGAAACTGGACAACGACGCCCTCCGTGCCAAAACGGAAGAACTCAAAAAATATATCCATGAATCGCTACCGCCGAACGTGCGAAAGTGGAAGAGTTGAAGGCAAGCATCGAGACACTGGAACTGGAAGACCGCGAAGAAGTCTTCGCACAAATCGATAAGACAGAAAAAGAAATTCTGGAGAAATATGAAAAAGCACTGGACGAAGTACTGCCCGTTGCTTTTTCTATCGTGAAAGCCACTGCCAAACGTTTCACAGAAAATGAAGAAATTGTTGTTACCGCTACGGATTTTGACCGCCAACTGGCTGCAACGAAAGACTTTGTACGCATCGAAGGCGACAAGGCCATCTATCAGAATCACTGGATAGCCGGTGGAAACGATACGGTATGGAACATGGTTCACTACGACGTACAGCTTTTTGGTGGTGTCGTTCTGCACAAAGGTAAGATTGCGGAAATGGCAACCGGTGAAGGTAAAACATTGGTGGCTACCCTCCCGGTATTCCTCAACGCACTAACCGGAAACGGTGTGCACGTGGTTACCGTGAATGATTACCTCGCCAAACGTGACTCCGAATGGATGGGACCTCTTTATATGTTCCACGGATTGAGCGTGGATTGTATCGACCGCCATCAACCGAACTCCGACGCACGCCGTCAGGCATACCTGGCAGACATCACGTTCGGTACGAACAACGAATTTGGTTTCGACTACCTGCGTGACAACATGGCTATCAGCCCGAAAGACCTTGTACAACGTCAGCACAACTATGCCATCGTCGATGAGGTCGACTCGGTATTGATTGACGACGCCCGTACTCCGTTGATTATCTCCGGTCCTGTACCGAAAGGCGACGACCAATTGTTCGAGCAACTCCGTCCGTTAGTAGAACGTCTGGTAGAAGCACAGAAAGTATTGGCTACCAAATATCTCTCCGAAGCTAAGAAACTGATCGCATCCAACGATAAGAAAGAGGTGGAAGAAGGATTCCTCGCTTTATACCGCAGCCACAAGGCATTGCCGAAAAACAAGGCTTTGATTAAGTTCCTTAGTGAACAGGGTATCAAGGCAGGTATGCTCAAGACGGAAGAAATCTACATGGAACAGAACAACAAGCGTATGCATGAAGTTACTGATCCGCTGTATTTCGTAATCGACGAGAAACTGAATAGTGTAGACCTGACAGACAAGGGTGTAGACCTGATTACCGGTAACTCTGAAGACCCGACATTGTTCGTTCTTCCGGACATCGCCGGACAACTTTCGGAACTGGAAAACCAACATCTGACTAACGAGCAACTGCTTGAAAAGAAAGATGAACTTCTGACAAACTATGCCATCAAATCGGAACGTGTACACACCATCAACCAGTTGTTGAAGGCTTACACCATGTTCGAGAAAGATGATGAATATGTAGTGATCGACGGACAGGTGAAGATTGTAGACGAACAGACAGGCCGTATCATGGAAGGTCGCCGCTACTCTGACGGATTGCACCAGGCTATCGAAGCCAAGGAACGTGTGAAAGTGGAAGCTGCTACGCAGACCTTTGCAACGATTACTTTGCAGAACTACTTCCGTATGTATCACAAACTGTCCGGTATGACCGGTACTGCTGAAACGGAAGCAGGCGAACTTTGGGATATCTACAAATTGGACGTAGTCGTGATCCCGACCAACCGTCCGATTGCAAGAAAGGATATGAACGACCGCGTTTACAAGACGAAACGCGAAAAGTATAAAGCTGTTATCGAGGAAATCGAAAAATTGGTTCAGGCAGGACGTCCGGTATTGGTGGGTACTACCTCGGTAGAAATCTCCGAAATGTTGAGCAAAATGCTTACCATGCGTAAGATTGAGCACAAGGTATTGAACGCCAAACTGCACCAGAAAGAAGCGGACATCGTTGCTACTGCCGGTTTGAGCGGAACAGTAACCATTGCTACCAATATGGCTGGTCGTGGTACCGACATCAAGTTAAGTCCGGAAGTGAAAGCTGCGGGCGGTTTGGCCATCATCGGTACGGAACGTCACGAATCCCGTCGTGTAGACCGCCAGTTGCGTGGTCGTGCAGGACGTCAGGGTGACCCGGGTTCTTCTATATTCTTTGTGTCACTGGAAGATGATTTGATGCGTCTGTTCTCCTCCGACCGTATCGCCAGCGTAATGGACAAACTTGGTTTCCAGGAAGGCGAAATGATCGAGCACAAGATGATTTCCAACTCTATCGAACGTGCCCAGAAGAAGGTGGAAGAAAACAACTTCGGTATTCGTAAACGTCTGTTGGAATATGACGACGTGATGAACAAGCAGCGTACAGTGGTTTACACCAAACGCCGCCACGCTTTGATGGGTGAACGTATCGGTATGGACATCGTGAACATGATTTGGGACCGTTGTGCCAATGCTATCGAAAACAATGATTATGAAGGCTGCCAAATGGAACTGCTTCAGACATTGGCGATGGAAACTCCGTTCACTGAAGAAGAATTCCGTAACGAGAAGAAAGAAAAGTTGGCCGAAAAGACTTTCAACATTGCGATGGATAACTTCAAACGCAAAACTGAACGTCTGGCACAGATCGCTAATCCGGTTATCAAACAGGTATATGAAAATCAGGGACACATGTACGAAAACATCCTGATTCCTATTACAGACGGTAAACGAATGTATAATATCTCTTGTAACCTGAAAGCGGCTTACGAATCGGAATCTAAAGAAGTGGTGAAATCGTTCGAGAAATCAATCCTGCTCCACGTTATCGACGAAGCATGGAAAGAAAACCTCCGCGAACTGGACGAACTGAAACATTCCGTACAGAACGCAAGCTACGAACAGAAAGACCCGCTGTTGATTTATAAACTGGAATCTGTGACTTTGTTCGACGCCATGGTGAACAAGATCAACAACCAGACTATATCTATCTTGATGCGTGGACAAATTCCTGTACAGGAAGCTCCGGACGAACAGGCTGCCCGTCGTGTGGAAGTGCGTCAGGCTGCTCCTGAACAACGTCAGGATATGAGCAAGTATCGCGAAAACAAGCAGGACTTGAGTGATCCGAACCAACAGGCTGCTGCCAGCCAGGATACTCGTGAACAGCAGAAACGTGAACCCATCCGTGCAGAAAAGACTGTAGGACGTAACGATCCTTGCCCATGCGGAAGCGGCAAGAAGTATAAGAACTGTCACGGTAAAAACCTTTAAGAAGTTGAGAAGGGAGAGTTGAGAGTTGAGAGTTAAAAGTTGGGTAAGTAGGAGTTTCTATTTCTTTGCGCTCATTTTTGAATCAGCTTCGCTCAAAAGCCTTATTTAATTTTTAACATTAAGGTATAATCTCAAGTTTCAATACACAAAAGAAAGTCTCAAACGGTTAAAAACTGTTTGAGACTTTCTTTTATTCCTCCAAAATTGTACTTTTGTTCAAATTACTAAATAGAACAAAACTATGGCAAAATCTTATTCACTGGCTTTCGTCACTATCTTCCTGCTGACACTGGGCAGCTGTCAGAGTTTGGAACAGATTTCCATTGATTATCTGCAACCTGCCGACTTGAGCTTTCCTCCGCAACTCCGGAAAGTAGCTATCGTGAATAACACCAGCAATATCCCGGATAACAAACTAATAACAACGACTGAAAAGATCAAAGAAGGTACACCACTGGTAAATCGTGCAACGCATACGCCAATGGAGATCCCAAGATTGCCACCGAATCACTGGCTGAAGAAATCGCACATCAGAATTATTTTGAAGAAGTAGTCATCTGTGACTCTGCTTTGCGGGCAAATGATAAACTAGCCCGCGAAAGTACATTGAGCCAGGAGGAAGTCCGTCAGTTAGCCTCTAGTTTGGGAGTGGATTTTATCATTGCACTGGAAAATCTGCAACTCAAAGCAACTAAATCTGTCCGTTTTCTGAATGAGTTCAACTGTTTTCAAGGAGCAGTAGACGTAAAAGTATATCCCACGGTGAAAGTGTATCTTCCCGAACGTAGCCGCCCGATGACTACGCTCCATCCTAATGATAGCATCTTTTGGGAAGAGTTTGGAGGTACTGCCGTAGAAGCTGCCACTCGTATGATTCGCGACAAACAAATGCTGGAGGAAGCGGCGGTATTTGCAGGGACAGTTCCGGTGAAATATCTCGTCCCTATGTGGAAAAAAGGAACACGGTATCTGTATACCGGAGGTTCGGTTCCCATGCGTGATGCTGCCATCTATGTACGCGAAAATTCATGGGACGATGCATACGAACTTTGGAACCAGGCTTTCGAAGGTACCAAGAACCAAAAGAAGAAGATGCGGGCAGCTCTCAACATAGCTGTTTATTATGAAATGAAAGATAGTCTGGCTAAAGCGGAAGAATGGGCGGAAAAAGCACAGCAACTAGCCAAGAAAATTGATAAAAAGAATATCACAGATAGTGTTCAGGCCAGCATTGACGATGTGCCGAATTATTATCTTACGTCCTTGTATTTAGCCGAATTGAAGGAGAGAAACGCTCAATTACCTAAGTTAAAATTACAAATGAGCCGATTTAATGATGATTTTTAAGGAAATTGTGTATCAAATCTTATTTTTTTTATACCTTTGAACTTATAAAAAGAAGGAACCCATGAAACTAAGCCAACAATCACTATCCATTATCGAATCGGCTATCCAAAAGGCAGTCGCTAAATATACATGTAACTGTGAACAAACAGTTGTAACCGACATCCATCTCCAACCGGACCAGACATCGGGACAACTTAATATTTACAATGATGATGATGAAGAACTGGCGAACATCATGGTCGAAGAATGGGCTACGTATGAAGGGGATGATTTCCTTGAAAGTGTGGAACCTTCTCTACGCAACATTCTTTGCAGAATGAAAGATGCCGGAGACTTCGACAAGGTGACTATCCTGAAGCCTTACTCTTTCGTTCTGGTGGACGAAGAGAAAGAAACCATAGCGGAATTGTTATTGGTGGACGATGATACGATCCTGGTGAACGATGAATTGCTGAAAGGGTTGGATAAGGAATTGGACGAGTTCTTAAAAGAGTTGTTGGAAAAATAATATACAGCATTTTTAGGATAGAGTTCGTTCAGGATTAATATAAATATCCGAAATCATTATATAAAGAGAATCGGAAGCAAGCAGGGTATTTCCTGTTGCTTCCGATTATTTTTATAGATACTTCCCTATTGATTATTTATTATATTTGATCGAGATATTAGCAAGTCGAAGCGGCATGAAGCTTGATACGCCGGACGGGAGTCGAACTGGTCGCAATCTGATACAGATATTATCGCGGTTCAATAAGGCATCCGGCAGTTTAAAATCATAGACCTTATAACCCGGAATATTTTTCTCTGTCTGCCCTCCTGCAGCCGTTCTGTCAAACTGTCCCAAGATTGTGAATTCAGAATTATCTACTTTTACCCATTCACCACTCATCGAATAAGCATATTCAACCACGGCCACAGGCCCACCTCCCCAACTTGAATTCATTTCAACCTGAAGAGAAAGTGAGGTAGAAATCCCCACTGTCGATATTTTATCTACATAGAAATATGAACTTGTAGACCATGGCCTACTATTGAAGGCTCCACCTTGCATACGACCATAATATCCATTTGTGGTATTAAGATTCATATCTCCCCGGAAATCATCCTGGAAACCTAATATGTAATCTGCATAGGTTTGCTGGAAATGCTTATTACCGTCTTTATTAAGAATAGCATTTGACTGCGATGCTTCTCCACCTGTAGGATGATACTCCGTAAATGTAGAAGCACCTATTTCTTTCCAATCGGGCACATTACAATCCCACTCCACGAGCACCGAAGTGATCTCGTTCATATCACCGATATTGATGTCCTCTCTATGAAGCGGAAGAATACACAACCGGCTTTCGGAGATGTCAAAATTGGTAAGCTTGACTTTCGCTACGATTCCGGTGATGGTTCCTGAACCTTTAGGAAGTGTCTCATGCGCATAAGGAGCATCGAGCGAAGTAAGCATATATGTATTAGAGCCGTTTTTATCTCTGATGCAGGTTGGATAGTATCTGTAGTATGCCGGGAATTTCTCCACCCAATAATTTTTATTCGCCTTACGGTCGGCAGCTCCCGGATCGGTAGTCTTGAAATTAGTAAATGCGCCTACCGGAGAGGCAATCTCGACATCTTTTAAAGTCACAAGGCTGAATACCATATTATCCGTTAGTTCTGCGATTGTTTTTTCAGGAATCGTGAAGGTGGAAAGTTCCGAACTGATTACATGGGCGGCAGTGATACCGCTAATCAGTCTGTAGGTAAAGCTGCCTCTGATTCTTCCTTTATCGTTCCATCTTTCAAACACAATGAGACTTTGGCAAATTGCGCAAATGTAATCAGAGACTCTGATTCAAATACCACTGTCTCCCCAGTCTCATTCTGAATGACATAACGATTGTTCGGGAAGTTTTTCGATGTACCAGTGGCAACGATCGTTCCTTCAATATATACATTGTTAGTAATTCCACCGACAGGATAACCATAAACGGTTGGATAGCTGACAAGTTCTGCATTCGCATATTCAGAATATGCTTGCGACAGGTTGATTGTAGTCGTGGCTTTACGTTGGTATTGATCGTCATAACTCAATACGATACTTCCTGTGCGGGGTGATTGAGAATTTGTTTCCGTATTGAAATAAAGTTTTCCGTCACTTATCCGATACTCTTTCACCCATTCCACCGTCGGCGTAATCACAATATCCGTTTCAGGCACATTGGTCGAAATATCCATATTATATTCGCCTCCTTTGGTAAAGAGTTCCATATTATCACTGGCAGGAACTATAAATGGATAACGGGATAGTTGTTTTATCTTGATTACATCCGAAGTCTTCCCATCTTTTGTAAACACACGAATATCACAGAAACGTTCGGAATCACTGATATTTTCATCATAAGTCACCGTGAAATAAGTTCTTGATGACTGGGCTCCACGTATATCTGTAGAAAACCAGGTTGATTCTGCAAAGTCTATGCGCCACTCGGTATTGGATTTCACTTCAACCTGAACCGGAGCACCTTCAGCCTGAAGAATAATCTCATTATTTGTTATTTCCAATATGCCGGCTTCATTTTCGTCAGAGCATGACGGAAACATGATAATTGCCATCACAGCCCCAAAAGCTGCCCAGGCTATTGAATCTTTAATTTTCATATTCATCAATTATTAGATTTAATTTCACCTGTTTTATATAGTATCTCATAAGCTTCATTTCGATCATTCAACACAAAGATCTGAAACTTCTCTCCTCCCGGATAAACACGTGTAACAACATGTCCGGCGGGTTTTATCTTCAAACCGTCTTCACCCAGCCTGCTCCTGTTACTGTCTACCATACCGGCAGCAAAAACCGACCGTTCACCGGCATAAAGGCTTTGAGACAGCATCCGGCTTAGCGGAGCCGGTTGAGGATGATAGTAATCCCACACGGGAATCACGTAGGCTTGCGCTTTCACTTGGGAAATGTAGGTATCACACATAGCGTCAGAGTATGCATGATGATTGGCCACTACCACATCTGTTTCGCCCAGCAATGTAGCAACAGGTGTTTCTATGTCAAACCATTCCGGCGCTTTTTCCACTCCAAGGATATCTCCGCCCGAGAAGTAATCGAAATTACCGTATGTGATACGTATTCCGCAACTGCAACGGTTCTCGTTCAACTGTTCGCTCGAAGAAGCGGTAGATGGCACAAGCTCTTTGGAAGTCGTTCCGCTGCCTGTCCAAATTTTACCGTTACCCACAATATTACGTACTTCGAACGTAGGATAGGAACCCGGAGCTTTTAATAGTTTGATTTGTGTGTTACTTCCTGTCACAAACCCTTCATTCTTTTTACCTTCCCGGTCACGAGCGGCAACATATAATTTATAGTTTGAGATATGGGCACCCGTAACTTTAGCCGCTGTCGGATAATCGTATGTAGGGTAGCCACGATCTATCAATGTGGAAATATCCAGAAGATTACCCACATGAGTTATTCCGGTAAGTTTGTAGTCCAGCCCTACTTTTTCGATTGCCAGTTTTCCATTCTGTCCGATATGGTCTGTATCGAAGTGAGTAAGCAAGGCATAATCAATAGCACCGTTATTTTTCAACGGCAATGAGAAATGTTTTATATATTGGGCAATCCATTCAGCAGGCCGTTAGAGTCATTAGGAACTGCTTTCATAATCTCCTGGGTACCGGTGTGTACTCCCAAATCTCCTGCATCCAGCAACATGGTAGTCCCGTCCGGGAAAATAAGATAGGCTGCATTCCCTCTTCCCGTGCTAATCTGATGAATGTCCAAATAACCAGCCTGCCACTCCGGAAGGTATTCATACACTTTATCTACAGCATCATCCGGAAAAGGCTTTTCCTGTTGGCAACTAGCGAATGTAGGCAGCATCATAACGGCTCCTAGAAATAATATCTTACTATTCATTGTTTTATTCTTTAATGTTCTATTAATCAATTTGTTTAACACTGTATATACCGGCTTCCTCTTTCGTCATTTCATTGCCGCCTCCATATCCCGGATTCTGTCTCAAGACGTTGCTGACGGAAATTGACTTTTCCGGAATAGGAAAGAGTTCATAATGATCGTCATTAGTAGCTTTGTGATCCCACCAGGTGCCTGTTGTATATAAGCCCCAACGACGAAGATCGGTACGACGACGCTGCTCGCCAAGAAATTCGACCATCCACTCATCGAGAATCCGATACTTGTCAATATTCGTTTCAGTCACCGGATCAGGGTCTACTTCATTCTCAAAGTTACGTTTACGCACTTCGTTGAAAAGATTGGCTGCTTCTTTCTTATATCCGCTTCTGTATTTACATTCGGCAAGCATATAATAGATTTCTGCAAAACGAAGAACCGGATAGTCAGGATTAAAAGCAAGTGTCTTGTCTGTATTGTCCGGCACCGGCAGTTTGCACAAACGTATTCCCGAATTCTCTTCTCCGGTACTTATATTGGAAGGAAGTTCATTTACGGAAGAATATTCTCCGTCTTTCACTTTCTTAAATTGTGCTACCTGGTCAACAAATTCAAGAACCTCACCCGGGTATTCATACAGTCCCGTACATTTCACCTCTGTTCCACTTCTTGATATACGTTGTAATTTTCCGTAAAGAAACATTCCTTCGTATTTGCCATTTCCTTTATATACATACAATTTCTTACGAAGGTCTTTCGCATGAAACTTGGCAAAAGGACGTCCGAGTTTGTCCGTATAAGGATCACCATTGGGTTTCAGAGATGGTTGGAGATGCATACCGTTCGTAGAGGAATAGCCGCTAAGATCGAAATAGTTCTTCGCATTATAATGATTATAACGTTCGAACTGCCACTGAAACAGAGTTCCTTTTGCATATTGCGACTGAACGGACCACATCACTTCTTTCGACTTGTTATTTTCGAAGGTGAAAGGACCGAACCAGTCTTCTTCCAACTCGTAATAGCCGTATTTACCGTCTAGTAAATCCTGACAAATCTGCGCACATTCAGCAAAGCGACTTTCCCCTGTATAGACTTCTGCATTAAAATATAATTGAGCAAGTAGAGCAGCCGCGGTTCCCTGGCGTAAGTAACCTTCTTCCAGCATATCTGCTGTTTTTTTCTCTAGTTTGGGGATGGCGGCAAGCAGGAGTTCTTCCACATAATTAAAGGTTTCCCGTGCTGTGGAACGTGGAGATTCCTCTGTGGTAGAGCGTCGGTAAATAGCATACCGCCATAGAAATCAAGTCCTCTCAAATAGAAATAGGCCACTAATGTCTGGAGCTGCATCTGATGATCTGCCTTCAGTTCTTCCGTCATACCTAATGAAACATAGTCTACACCAGCTAAGTCTTCTTTACAGGCTAAAGCCATGGCTACTCCCATACCTACTCCACGCCATGTTTCTTCGTTGTTGGGGTGAAGTGGTGTCCAGTCATGGTGTTGCAGCTGGGCGTATCGGACATCATTGTAATGTATTCCTTTTTGTGTGACACACATCTCGTCTGTTGTACATTCCTGAAGAATGGCACGGTCGAATCCGTGAAACCAACGCCAGTGCGTGAAAGAGCGTACCAGAAAAGAGTAGACAGTTTCCTTAGATGTGAAATAAGTATCCGGAGTTACTTCGGAATACCACTTCTCATCCAGATTAGTACAACCGGAGGCCACCAGAAGGGTGAGGAAAGAGATTATAATTAGAATATTTCGTCTCATATCATTATATTAGTTTATAGGTACTTTACTATTAGAATTGGATTTTCATACCAAAGGTATATCTACGAGTTTCAGGGTAAATATTATTAAACCATTCATAACCGGGATCCAAACCGTTCACATTCACTTCCGGATTCAATCCTGAATATTTTGTGAAACAGGCAACGTTACGGACGGTCAGGTAAAGATCAATCTTATCTATATACTTTTGCCATTTTTTCATGTTAAGAGAATACCCCAGGCTAATGGCATCAATCTTCAAGAATGTACCATCCTCAAGCCAGTAATCGCAAAGTTGCTTTACTTCTTTGATGTGCCGGTTATCAATGTATGCGTTGCGAAGAACATTCTGGCCTGCCACTTCAGAAAGTCCATAGTACATATTTATGGTATTGAACACATCGAAATCGATCCAGCTACGCAGGTTGATGCCTAAAGAGAGATTTTTGTAAGTGAAGGTATGATCCCATGATACCATCAATACAGGAATGGCATTGCCGATATATCGTTTGTCGTCATACGTTTTTTTATCGCTAAGGATTACATTGTCATTCTTATCATACAGAAGCCACCTGCCATTGTCCGTGATACCAGCATATTTCCAGATGTAATAGCTGCCGATTTTTGTTCCGGCCTCAATTCTACCGGCTGATCCGTTTGTACCCGGTGACGGAAATCCTACACGATCCTGATAGGTATTATTGCCCCACAAAGAGGTAATTTTGGAGGAGGAGTGTGATAGGCGCATAGTAGTTGTCCAATTAAAGTTTCTGGTTTTGACAGGTACTCCTCCTATCTCGAACTCCCATCCGGTATTCTCAAGATTACCGTAATTCATGGTGGTTGTTTCATAAACAGCGGGAGGATTGGGAACGTTGATATTATATAACATTCCGGAAACTCTTCTCTTATAGATATCAAACTTACCAAAAAGACGGTTATTCAGAAATGCATAATCCAAGCCGATGTTAAGCTCTGCTTTCTTTTCCCAGTGCAAGTCATAATTGACGTTACGGGCCGGTCCATAAGAGGTGATCCATGTACCGTTATACGGCCACATTGAATTGGAAGAATACATGGCAGTGGATGCTCCTGCAGAGAAATTGTTATTTCCCGTTACACCGTAACCAACGCGTACTTTAAGGTCATCGAGAAAACTGACGTCACGCAGAAATGCCTCATTGGATATACGCCATCCGCCTGATACTGCCCAAAATGTTCCCCAACGATGATTCTTTCCGAATTTTGACGAGCCCTCGTGGCGAACACTTCCTGTAAGCATATAGCGGTCTTTATAGCTATAATTCGCCCGACCAAAGAATGAGATAAGACGTTCACGGGGATATTTGTGGGAAGACATTGCCGCCTTTCCGTCGGAAAGCCAGCTACCTGTCCCCATATCCCAAGCCCCTACTCCATCCACAGGAAAATCGTAGTTAGTCATATTAAAGTTTTCAGAGTTATTTTCCCAATAACTATATCCGGCTACCGCACTAACCGTATGGTCGTCTGCAAAAACACGCATAAAATTGATGGTAGGTTCAAAAGAGACATTGACTGTTTTGCTATATGCATGAAATCCTCTTCCTTTATAACTTCCATTTAAAGAGGTTCTGTGTAATGCGGACGTATAATGTGTCTGCTGATACTGGCGATCTTCCCAGCCAAGAGTGGCTTGTGCCGAGAATCCGGCAGGCAAATTGAGCTTTACCGTTGCATCCGCCTTCAGCCATTTATCAACATTATCTGCCTGTTTCAACATTACTTCTGCTAAAGGATTGTAATATTCACTACCACCAACCAATACATTATATCCTGTTTCACTAGTGCTGTCATATACATGTTCCGTCGGATTCATCTTCAATGCCATGTCGAAATAGGAACTACTGCTCCGCTGATCCCGGTGTGCTTCCCGGTATTCTGTGTGCAAGCCTATTTCCAGCAAATCATCGAGAAGGTTAAAATTTGCATTGATGCGCCCCGAATAGTCTTTACGGTTGTCACCAATTGCGATACCTTTTTGATCCTGTGCCATAATAGTAGCATATATTTTAGCTGTATGGCCGCCGCCCGAGAGGTTGACAACATGGCGTTGGGAGAGTGCTCCTTCATTCAAAAGTTCACCGTACCAGTCGGTGGATGCCCCTAAATCTGTTCCTACTCCGAACCTAACGAAAGCATCACGATCAAGGACCTGCGGTCTCCTGGAAACTTGCTCGGTAGAGAGTTCGCCCGTATATGATAAGGTTATGGGACCTTCTTTTGCTTTCTTGGTAGTCACTAAGATGACACCACCGGCTGCTCTTGTTCCGTAAATAGCACCTGCAGAGGCATCTTTCAATACATCAATAGACTGAATATCTTCCTGACTGATAGAACGTAAATCACCTCCGGGAATTCCGTCTATCACAATCAAAGGAGAAGAGGAAGCATTGATGGACGCTACTCCACGCAGCTGGAAACTGGCAGAAGCATTCGGACTGGAAGTCTCGGAAACATTCATACCGGAGATTTTACCCTTTAAAGCTGTCGCAATAGTGGAGCCTCCCATTCCAGTCACTAAATCTTTGGATGATATGGAAGTGATGGAACTGGTCACTGCACGTTTCTCCATCGTTCCATAACCGATAACGACTACCTCATCCAGCAACTGATGATCTTCTTTCAATACCACTGACAAGTTTGTACGGTTTCCCACCTTTACTTCAAGAGACTGAAAGCCAATATATGAAATCACCAATATGGCATCGGAGGCAACCGTCAACTTAAATTTTCCATCCAAATCGGAAACTGTACCTTTCCCGACCACTCCTTTTTCCTGAATACTGGCACCTATTACCGGCTCTCCCTGTACATCCGATATGATACCAGATACAATCATTTTCTTTTCCTGTTGCGGTGACTGTACCTCAACAGACAGTATAATCTTCTTGTCTAGCACTGAATATCGCACATTAGTGCCAGCAAAAACTTCCTTAAGCACACTAAATATATTACTTCTATCAACTGATATAGATACGCGGCGATTCAAATCCACATGTTTGTTATTGAAAAAGAAATCAAAATCAGACTGCTCTTCAATCTCTTTTAAAATATCCTCCACCCGCTGATTGTGTACATCAATACTGATTAAAGTTTTTTGTGCATAACTATCGGACGCATAACATAGCCCGATAGAGCATACCAAGAATAAAATCAAAAGTCTCATAGATAATGGGATTTTGTTAGAAACTCGCCAAAGCGACTTTACCACCCATAAAAATTGGATGCTAAAATAATTTTGCATAAATTTGTGATGACTTAAAGTTAATAAAAAGTTTATCTAAGCTTGTCGCCAAACAAGCATCAAAAAGATTTACCGATTTCCATACGGGAAGATACGCCAATATCATCCCGTATGTTTTTTAATTAAGGGGCTCTGTCTTTCATTGCATTTTTTGTTTTAAGGTTAATCAATCAGTATATTTCTATTTTGCTCTTTTCATCCTTCATATCCGCCGAATCAAGATACCGCCAGCGGATTTGAGAAGAAAGCTGGAAGTATTCAAGGATACGTTCCAGGCGTTGGTTGGTAAATGTTCCCGTAAATGAATCTCCTTTCAAACGATCGTTTTTAATAATGAATTCCACATTATACCGTTTTTCCAACATTCGCAGGCCTTCTTCCAAAGGAGTATTTCTGAATATAATCTTACCTTCTTTCCAGGCAATCTCCGATTCTCCGGAAGTGGCATAAAGCTGAACCTTATTATCTTTTGAATCATAGACCAATTTCTGTCCCGGATCCATCATCACTTTTTTCGAGACATCATTTGATTTATAAATAAAACCGATCTTTCCTTCTACCAATGTCGCTGAAATCCGATCTTCTTTCTCGTAAGCCTCTACATTAAAATGAGTTCCCAGTACTTCTATTTGTGATTGATGGGAAGTGGAGACTATAAATTTCTTTTCCGGATTCTTAGCCACTTCAAAATAAGCTTCTCCCTGTAAAGTCACATTTCTTGTATCATTATCGAAACGTGAAGGATAACTTAGTGTTGATTCCGAATTCAGGTAAACAAGCGTACCATCGGGCAGGGTCAATGAGGTCATCATCCCAGGATTTGTTTTCACTTCCATGATTTGTGCCAATTCCTGTTCGTTTCCTCCCCAATACTGGAGCATCAATGTAACGAGAAGTGGAATGAACAAAATTGCTGCCGCACGTTGTGCCCATTGCCACCACATCGTTCCCTTGTGTCTGTTACCCGACATTCTACTTTTCACCTTCAACAATGCTTTCTCCGTATCGACTTTCTTCATAACATTAACTGTATCCGTGGCAAGATAAAGAGCATGTATCTGTTTTGCCATCCGTCGATTTTCGTCCGATTCACTCATCCACATCTCAACTTGCAGACGTTCTTCTTCCGTTGCCACCCCTCCACAATAACGGGGAAGCAGTTCTTCTATCGTATTTCTATCTGTTTTATCCATATCTATTTTTATTGCCTTTTACTATAAGACAAGGGAAAATAGGAAGACTCCTAAACTAAAAACCATTTTTTTTCAAAAAATCTCTGTTTCTATCTAAAAAAGCTATATTTGCAGTTAAATTATGGAGCTAATACATGAAAGGAACTTATCAATCAGACAATGATTTTCTATTATCAGCCGTTCAACGCGGAGATCAAAAAGCGTTCGATACACTGTTTCGGAGATATTATCCGATGCTGTGCGCGTATGGTCACCGGTTTGTCGAGTTGGAAGATGCAGAAGAGATTGTAGAGGATTCTCTTTTATGGATTTGGGAAAATCGGGAAACACTGGTTATCGAGTCTTCTCTTAATTCTTATCTTTTTAAGATGGTGTATCGCAGGGCTTTGAACAAGCTTGCACATATCGATGCCACCCAACGGGCGGATACCCGCTTTTATGAAGAAATGCAGGAAATGCTGCAAGATACGGACTATTATCAGATTGAAGAACTTGCAAAACGGATTGAAGATGCTGTCGCGGCATTGCCCGAAAGTTATCGGGAAGCTTTTGTGATGCACCGATTCCGGGATATGAGTTACAAGGAGATTGCAGAAACACTGGGGGTATCGCCCAAAACAATAGATTACCGTATTCAACAAGCGTTAAAGCAACTGCGCGTGGATTTGAAAGATTACCTCCCGTTACTACTACCTCTCTTATTTCCCTAGAGAGACGAAACATATAAGTAACCACCAATATTATTTCATTTGGCTATTACCTGTCAGCTAAAGTATTAATAGATAACTTGCGTTGTATTAAAGATAAACTTACGTTCCTCTAAGACTAAAGTTCCCTTTGACCTGGAACAAACTATAAACGAAAGTTCCAATTATATAAATGCAACCTTCATTTTTATAAATGCAAGTTTCATTTATAAAAACAAAGCTTCCGTTTATAGATTTCTCTTAGACAAAAACAACTTTGGCAGCAAGGAAAAGGAAGTTTGCAATAAGGAGACAGTAACTTATCTATTAACTAACTTCATCTCTTTCTATAAGGAAGCGTAAACCAGAAAGTAGATCCTTTCCCTTCTTCTGAATCTACTCCTATTTCCCCCCGAGACGCTCAACAATCGTACGACAGATGGAAAGTCCTAAGCCGGTACCTTGAATGAATGGGTTATATTTTACGAATCGTTCGAAAACATGTTCACACTGTTCGTTTGACATACCACAGCCGGTATCTGATACATAAAAATAAATAGTATCGGTGTCTGTCATACGATACCCCATACAGATAGTGCCTGTTTGAGTAAATTTGATAGCGTTATTGACAAAGTTGGCAAGCAATTGTATCAGTCGATTCTTATCAATATAAAAAAGACAACCCGGCAAGCGTTCGGTAAATGCAAGGGTAACATCACTGTTTTTCAAACGTAACCGCATACTTTGTTCGATTTCCTCCATTGTCTGATTAACATCGATCGAGGAAGGATAGAAATCAAATGTTCCGGCTTCAATCTTCGACAAATCCAGAATATCATTAATTAATTGGAGCAATAAGTCGGTATTTGTTTCGATGATATCTGCGTACTCGCGCATTTCGACAGGATCTTCTGTATGGGGAAGCATATTTGAAAAGCCCACGATTGCGTTCAAAGGAGTACGTATTTCATGGCTCATGTTCGCCAAAAAGGCAGATTTCAATTGATTAGCCTGCTCCGCTTTCTCCACCGCTTCACTCAAACGGCTATACGCTTTCCGAAGAATACGAATATAATAGACAATAGCAGCTATCAAAAGTAATAGAAAAACAGAACTAGCAATAATCTTAACATAGTGTTGCTGAAAAAAAGTTTGAGGTTTATCAATATATACTGCATCGTCGGGATAACGACTTGACGGAATATTATAAGACTTTAATACAGGATAACAAAGATAGGAATTTCCTTCCCCTCCCACTCCACCCGGGATATTGCGGGCTTGTTCTCCATTCAATATGCGATTCAGGATTTCCAGCAAAGAATCGCAAAAAGACTCCGTCGATACATAATATCCTCCTGCGAAAGTATTGTTCGATAAATTTTCGGGAGATAGCAAAAACAGAGGTGAGGGAGTAAAATTGGTTATAATTTCCTGTATGTGGTCGAAAAGGTAGTTGTTATCATTTTCATTATGAGACTCAAACCAGGAATAGTAAATAATCCCTGTATTAGGTTTATAACTATGCAGGGTATCCAGCAACATTTCTGTCGATAATTGAGTGGTAGAAAGCAGATCCAAACGTAAATCCGGAAAATTCTCTTCGACGGCTTCCTTTACATCTCTACGGGTTTCTTCACTAATATATCTGTCGTCTGAAATAAATGCCAGACGTTGCATATCCGGTATTAGTTTATAAATCAGTTCCACTGTTTCCTTCACATAATAATGCTGCTTTAAAAGTGTCAGATTATAGCCTCTTCTCCATTCTTCACCGGGGACACTATTGGTTTCTGTTAGTGGAGCATGAGACAGCAAAACGTCGAGAGAAGCAGGCAGGCGGTCGCGGGCATTTGTCACTATTACCGGAACGTCTTTCCATACGTCATCAAACAGTTCACGGCAGACAATCCATCCCGGATCTCCAATCAGGACAATGGCAGCGGGAGCTACCGGGTATTTCTCACGCAAATGGGTGACTACGGCATCTGCTTCCATCTTATTCACCAAAGCTGGTACGGAAAGAGATTCCGCTTTGGCAGATATCCCCTGCTTCTGAAGAGCATCGTGTATGCACCAATAAAAGTTTTTAGCCCAAGGCAGATTAAAATTAATAGAGTTTAAAACCAGTACTTCTTTATTTGTTGTTTCAGTTCGGGCTGACACAGATAATAAGAATCCTTCTATAAAAAGGAATAAGCCTAAGAATGAGATGGTTCGGAGTACTTGTTTCATTTGTGATGTTCTATAATAGCTACGGCAAAGGTAGTATTTATTTCTATTTCGCAAAAAAAAGGCATCTCAAAATTAATTGAGATGCCTTATATTATATAAAACCAGGTATCAAAGAGTTATTTCTTCAACAAGATAGTAAGGCTTTCTTTCAAAGAACGAATGATACTTTCCGCATCCGCCTGTTTCTTGCGTTCAAGTTCTATGACGGCTGCCGGAGCATTGTTCACGAATTTCTCGTTGCTCAATTTCTTCACGATGCCTTGCAGGAAGCTTTCCTTATGTTTAAGTTCGGCCAATAGACGAGTGATTTCCGCATCTATATCAATCATGTCAATCAATGGTACGGCAAATTCTGTCGTTCCAACCATGAAAGAAGCAGCACCTTCTGCTTTTTTGAATACTACATTAATAGCAGAAAGGTTACACATCTTGATAATCACCGGATTCATTTTTTCTACCGGATGACTATCCACAACCTGCAATTCGAGTTGTTCCTTCAAAGCAATATTCTTCTGCAAACGAATACTGCGAACATTGCTGATAATTTCCTTAGCCAATTCAAATTCTTGCAGGAATTTCTCGTTTACCTCAAGAGGCTCCTTCATGAGAGTAACCATCAAACTTGCACCCGGTTCGCGCTCACGCAGTTGTTGCCACAGTTCTTCTGTGATAAACGGCATGAAAGGATGCAGCAACTCAAGCAGACGTTCGAAAGAACTAAGCACCATACTATAAATAAAGCCATTAATGGGCTGTCCATAAGCAGGTTTCACAATTTCCAGCAACCAGGAAGAGAACTCATCCCAGAACAGTTTGTAAACCAACATCAATGCTTCGCTCAAACGATATTTAGAGAACAAATCGGCAACTTCAACCGCAGCTGCATCCAGTCTCTGGTCGAACCATTGAACAGCCAGATGAGCCTCGGGTGGAACCGGAATGGAACCTTTGCCATTAGTCCATCCTTTAATCAGACGGAAAGCATTCCATATCTTGTTGCAGAAGTTACGTCCCTGTTCACAAAGGGCGTCGTCGAAAAGAATGTCGTTTCCGGCAGGAGCTGAAAGCATCATACCCATACGTACACCGTCGGCACCATATTTTTCAATCAGTTCCAATGGATCGGGAGAGTTACCGAGCGATTTAGACATCTTACGTCCCTGTTTATCACGAACAATTCCTGTGAAGTATACGTTCTTAAACGGCATCTGTCCCTCGTATTCGTAGCCTGCCATAATCATACGGGCTACCCAGAAGAAGATAATGTCCGGTCCTGTCACAAGGTCGCTTGTCGGATAGTAGTATTTGATTTCTTCGTTGCCCGGGTTGTTGATTCCGTCGAACAAAGAGATAGGCCACAACCAGGAAGAGAACCAAGTGTCCAGGCAATCTTCATCCTGACGAAGGTCTTCCATTGTCAGGGCGGCATTACCCGTCTTTTCTTTTGCTTTTGCCAGAGCTTCCTCGGGAGTAGCGGCTACTACATAACCACCTTCCGGCAGGAAGTATGCAGGAATACGATGTCCCCACCACAACTGACGGCTGATACACCAGTCTTTGATGTTTTCCATCCAGTGACGGTAGGTATTCTTGTATTTGGCAGGGTAGAATTTCAGATCGTCGTTCATTACCGGAGGCAATGCCATATCTGCAAAATGTTGCATCTTGAGGAACCATTGCATAGACAATTTCGGTTCGATCACAACGTTGGTACGTTCCGAATATCCTACCTTATTAGTATAGGCTTCTATTTTTTCGAGCAATCCGGCAGCTTCGAGGTCTTTCTCTATTTGTTTACGAACATCGAACGGTCCATACCGATATACATACCGGCAGCTTCGCTCAATGTACCGTTGTCATTGAAAATATCGATACTAGGCAAGTTGTATTTTTCACCCAGCATATAGTCGTTTACATCATGGGCCGGGGTTACTTTCAGACAACCCGTACCGAATTCGATGTCTACATAATCATCCTCAATCACAGGAATGACACGGTTTACCAGCGGAACGATCACTTTCTTTCCTTTCAGCCATTCGTTCTTCGGGTCGTTCGGATTGATACACATAGCCGTATCACCCATAATTGTTTCAGGACGGGTTGTTGCAACAACCGCGTAGCGACCTTCCGGATCACCTTCTACTTTATAGCGAAGGTAATACAGTTTTCCGTGTTCTTCCTTGTAGATTACTTCCTCGTCAGAAAGGGCAGTCAAGGCTTTCGGGTCCCAGTTTACCATGCGGACGCCCCGGTAGATCAATCCTTTATCGAACAGATCGACAAATACCTTGATTACACTTTCGCTACGTTTCTCATCCATAGTGAAAGCAGTACGATCCCAATCGCAGGATGCGCCGAGTTTACGGAGTTGTTTCAGGATAATACCACCGTGCTCGTCTGTCCATTCCCAGGCATGTTTCAAGAATTCGTCACGAGATAGATCGGTTTTCTTGATACCTTGAGAAGCGAGTTTGTTTACAACTTTAGCTTCGGTAGCAATAGAAGCGTGGTCAGTTCCCGGCACCCAGCAAGCATTCTTGCCTTCCATACGGGCACGACGAACTAAAATATCCTGGATGGTATTATTAAGCATGTGTCCCATGTGTAACACACCGGTGACGTTCGGGGGCGGGATGACGATGGTGTAAGGTTCACGGCCATCGGGTTTTGAACTGAATAATTTGTGGTCCAGCCAATACTGGTACCACTTTCCCTCCACGTCAGCGGGATTGTACTTACTTGCTAATTCCATATTGTTTTATGTATATGATAATGTATATTCTAAAAATAACGGGTGCAAAATTAATAATTTAAATTCAAATCTTACCACCCTCGGGGTGTTTCTGTGCACGGAAAGAGAATTTATATCCCTCATAAAGAGCGAATCCGTAGAACAGGGCAGTCATCGACATTACATTTTTCAACAGAATAGAGAATATCTCTCCATAGTCTACACCTGCCAGGACTTGAAAATAACCCATTTCATAATCTTGGGAGATATATCCGATAATAGACAAGAAATCACCTAAGATGCAACTAACCAGAGATAATGCCGCACCGATAATTCCAAAAATGGGACGTATTCCCTTGCCCTGCCGCATCGCAAAACCTACCATGAATCCGATAGCAATGGGCATAAACCCAATCTGACGACCTGTAGAAACGGAGATCAGCCCCCATGCCACCGCACCAACGATGCATGCGACAACTGCACACAATACTCCTTTGGGCAGGTTCTCTTCGGCAAGCATTTCCTCTTCTGTCATGGATACCGGAAAGTCTTCCGGCTTGGGAGGCGCTAATCTTTCCAGTTCCTTATCTTGCTCAAAACTGTCACATTCTTCTTCAAAAGCGGGAAGTTCTCCGGTACGTTTACAAACGAGTCCTTTTCCGTTCACAAAATCACGTGACACGCAATTCCTGCAATACTTTTCTATTTCTTCTGATGTAGCCATCTTATCCGGTTTATGTTGAATAACTTTCTCTGATTACGCAGGTACACAAAGTCACTGTTAACAGATTTTTTGCAAATATAGAGGTATTTTTTCGCGCAACGTTTATTAAATGCATATTTTTGTTGACTGATTTTATACAAATGATGAAAAATAAGCCAAATGTAAGATATTTAGCCTTAGGAGCATTATTAATCCTGGTGTGGCTAACGCAATGGATTCCTGCTCTGGCAACGATCTATTCTCAAACAATCTATCCCCTTATCTCCTACGTCCTGTCGTTTTTTTCCGGTTTATTTCCTTTTGCCATAGGGGATTTATTTATTTTCCTTAGCATCACAGGCGTGATTGTTTATCCCTTTTATGCCCGTCTCCGCAAGCAGTTGCCTTGGAAGAAAATCTTATTGCGCGACGGGGAATACTTATTATGGATTTATGTATGGTTCTATCTGGCATGGGGCCTGAACTACTCGCAGAAAAATTTCTATCAACGAACAGAAATCCCGTATACCGCCTATACTCCCGAGATTTTCCAAGAATTCGTAGATGATTATATTACTCAACTGAACCGCTCGTATACTCCTGTCAATAGTATCAATCAAGATTTGATACGAGAGGAAACTGTGCGAATCTATCATCAGTTAAGTGATAGTCTGGGCGTACATCGCCCTCCACACGAGCATCCGAGAGTAAAAACAATGTTATTCACTCCCTTCATTTCGATGGTAGGGGTAACGGGTAGCATGGGGCCTTTCTTCTGCGAGTTTACACTCAACGGAGATTTGCTTCCCGTTAATTATCCGGCCACTTATGCTCACGAACTAGCCCATTTATTAGGTATCACCAGCGAAGCGGAAGCTAATTTCTATGCTTATCAGGTTTGCACCCGTTCAGAAGCGATGGGAATCCGTTTTTCCGGATATTTTTCTATATTGGGACATGTATTGGGAAATGCGCAAAGATTACTACCGGAAGAAGAATACACCCGACTGTTTAAACGCATCCGACCGGAAATTATCGAATTGGCTAAGAATAACCAGGCGTATTGGGCTGCCAAGTATAGCCCTGTGGTCGGTGCTGTGCAGGATTGGATATACGATCTTTATCTGAAAGGGAATAAGATAGAAAGCGGACGGCAGAACTACTCGGAAGTAGTGGGGCTGCTGATTTCCTATCAGGAGTGGAAAAAGAAATAAATATAGATTGTGCCTTGTTTTGGCACATAGTATTCTGATCTTTGCAACGTTAATATAAAACGGATAGACTAATTTCTTTATGGCAAAAGATCTTTTTAATAAATATCTCTGGTTAGTAGATACAATCTATCGGGCTGGAACAATAACATTAGATGAAATTAACCGTAAATGGCTGCGGTGTGAAATGAGTAACGGAGAGAAAATCCCAAATAGAACTTTTCACAATCACCGGAAAGCCATTGAAGAACTATTCGACATTAACATAGAATGCGATAGACACAACGGATGCAATTATTATATAGAAAACACCGAAGAACTTAAAAAAGAAGGACTCAGAAAATGGCTGTTAAATATATTTGCAGTCAATACAGTCCTTAACGAAAACCATAAATTAAGAGATAAAATACTACTGGAAGAATATCCTTCAGGAGAACAGTATCTGATACCAATCATTGAAGCTATTGATAATCATATAACGTTGGAAATAACATACCAAGGCCATTGGCAGGATAAATCATGTACATTTCAAATTGAACCTTATTGTATAAAGACCTTCAAACAACGTTGGTATGTGGCAGCAAGAAGTCCGTATTATGACAAAGTATTGATCTACTCTCTTGATCGGATACTCGAAATGGAACAAACAGACTTACCGTTCGAGTATCCTCAAACTTTTAACCCTAAAGTCTACTTCGATAATAGCTTCGGGGTTATTGTTGATGAAGAATATGACGTAGAAAAAATCAGCATAAAAGTATATGGAAATCAATGCAAATACTTCCGTTCTCTCCCGTTGCACCATTCTCAAAAAGAAAGTGAAACACACAGCAACTATTCCATTTTTAATTATAGATTGCGCCCTACTTATGATTTCTGCCAAGCCATCTTATCACATGGAGATTTTGTAGAAGTCTTGAAGCCTCAATGGTTCAGAATTCAAATTGGAGCAACTATTCAAAAAATGCATCAACTATATGAATAAATATCATCACAGGTGTATTGAAATGAGTATTCATTAGTAAATATTAAAGCAGTCCGGTCATATTTTCTGATAAGATTCTTTCAATTCTAAAAAATGTTTCTTAGTTTTGCAATGTACAACCATTAAAACAAGTAGTAAGAAACAGAGAACAAAGATTTTCAGACATATTGGTAACCATTCTATTTTCCGCCTTGACATAAGTTGTTAGCCGCCATATCTTTGCGCCGTAACCTTTAACAAGAATGATTATGGCAAAAGAAAAAGTAAACTATCAGGAGG
>NZ_QTMZ01000042.1:0-52147 GCF_003602935.1 Bacteroides sp. AM54-2NS | reverse complement strand
ATTTTGCTGACGTCAGCAAATGGTTATATTAGGTTCAGCGCTGAAAGAGAAGTAGATAACATCTTTCTGACCCGTTATGCCTGCTATCTGGTAGCACAAAATGGAGATTCTCGAAAGCAAGAAATTGCCTTTGCTCAAAACTACTTTGCAATACAAACGCGCCGTGCAGAATTAGTAGAGCAACGTTTAATAGAATATGAACGTGTCCAAGCACGTACCAAACTAGCCGAGACAGAGAAACTTCTCTCGGGTGTTTTATATGAAAGAGGAGTTGACAATCAAGGATTCGCCATTATA
The DNA here is from genome assembly GCF_003602935.1 of Bacteroides sp. AM54-2NS. Classification (NCBI taxonomy): domain Bacteria; kingdom Pseudomonadati; phylum Bacteroidota; class Bacteroidia; order Bacteroidales; family Bacteroidaceae; genus Bacteroides; species Bacteroides sp. AM54-2NS. Next base: position 51,850 of record NZ_QTMZ01000042.1, on the reverse strand, counting down.
CGTTCCAAAGGAGATAAAGCACTGTTTCACATGGACACCAAAATGCTAAAACGTAAACTTGGCGTACCTGATAGCCGACCATTGGCTGATTTTCTTCCGACCATCAGCATAAAAGCCAAAGACTTTGCCGCAGAAATGACCTCTGTGAATGTTCAGCAAAAAGACCTATACGGACAAACTGCCATTGAAAATGAACATGTTGACAATAATGTCGCAGTCAGAGATATGCTTGTTGGTAGAGGCATATTTCCTGAACAAATTCCTGCAAATGAAGATATTGCGGCAAGGGTATTTCTCTAAAGAAAAACGTTTTAACACATTCTTTATAAATCTGATTTATAATCAAGGAGGGGAGGAACCTATTAAAAAGAGCCTGTTAGACAGCATCTACAAAAAGAATCTACAAGCAGCAGTCGTGCGAACTAAGTCATTCCCTCAATTCTTCAGTCATTGTTTTTAGTAATGACCTGCTGTCACTTAATGGCAAATCCGTAGCTAAATCCCAACTCATCATACCTTTCAGCTTCTGTTCCTTTGCATAACGGGTTTTGATACGAATGTTATCCTGACCGTCAAACACATAAGTATCTCCCTGATAGATCACTTCATTCTGTGCAGGACTCGTAACCAATCCATTCTGTACAAAATTGAAATAAGCCTCTGTCTTCTTTGAATTATCTTTGGTCGCCCCATAAAAAGGAACTCCTGCCACCAGTTTTTCCTTCGGAATGCCATACTCCAATACCATCTGTATATCCGAACAATATTTCTCTATCGGAAAGCGAACCGGTGAAGGACCATAGCACTGAAGTGAAATAAAATCAACTGCTTCAATAGCTTCCTTACTAATCTTATAACAAACAGGATGCAGAGATACACTGAAAAGATACTTGTTTCCCAACACTTCCCGCATCTTCAGGATAGCCAAACTATAATCTTTATATTCTTTCTCATTTTCTGCCCACTCAAAATCAAGATCAATGCCATCCAGTTTATTCTTTTCCAGTACAGTCTTTATGTTCTTTGCAAACGTCGTACGAGCGGCCTCATCGGCTATCATCGCTTTCCATTCGCCACTGGAAGCTCCCAAACGTATTTTCACTTTTGTACCTTTTACTTTTGCACGAACCGATTTAATCAAACCTTCCCAAGTGGTCACCCCTTTTCCCTGAAATGCACGTGGATTCTCAAATGACAATGATCCGTCTTTATTAGGATGAACATTCAAGAAAATAAGGTCGTCACTTGCCCGCAAGCTTTCTGTAGAAATACGACCACGGTTGTAAAAATTACCCCGCACATAAGAACTGACCATATAGTCTTGTTGTGCAAACAATGATAATCCAACAAACACAAAAAGGAAGAATACAATTTTTCTTAGCATTAGCATAATGATTGATAATTAAAACATTTAGATCGCAAAAATACGCATATCAAAAGCAAACAGATGTTCAAAAACAACTATAATACTTCCAAAAATCAACATAAAGTTTTCTATTCAGAAATTTACAACAGATAAATATTGAATTCTCTAACATCATCCAAAGGGATAAGAATAATATTTGCAGGTTTCTACTAAAACATAAATAAAAGAAAGAGTTCCATTTTCCGCAAAAAAAGCCTATCTTTGTTCCGTTAAGATAATAAATCACGCATAAAACTCATGCCAGGAGATTCATTTTGCATACAATATACCAACTGTACGGGATGTCCAAAAAATGTTGAGAATATCCTTGTATATAGAAACTTACCTAAAGGAGAGCATATCCCCAAGGATAAGTGTACGCAGAATTGTATGCTTTTTATGATAAAGGGCGAATTACTTATCAATAGCGAAGAGCATCCCGGAATAACGTTACGCGAGAAACAAATTGTTTTGCAAGCTATTGGCTCCAAGGTCGAAATACTGGCACTGACAGATGTTGAATATGTTGTCTACTGGTTCAACGAACTGCCTTTGCTTTGCGAAGACCGATATAAGGAAATGATGGAACAGGCGGAAGCTCCTTTGACCTACACTCCACTGATTATGAGTGAAAGGCTTTACCACCTTGTCACCAGTATGCCCGAATTCCTCGCTGAGGAAAACCCTTGCAGCAAGTATATCGACTTAAAATGCAAAGAACTGGTTTTCTTGATTACTAACTTCTATCCGCTGCCCCAACTGGGTTCATTCTTCTATCCGATCAGCACTTATACGGAAAGTTTCCACTATTTCGTCATGCAGAATTACAGCAAGGTGAAGAACGTGGAAGAATTTGCGCATCTGGGAGGATATACGACCACTACTTCCGCCGACTATTCAAAAACCTCTATGGTGTGCCCGTATACGAATGGATACTGGAAAAGAAACGGGAAGGAATCCTGGAAGACCTACAGCACACCAAAATGCGAATCACTGAAATCTGTAACAGATACGGATTCGACTCTCTGTCTCATTTCGCACACTTCTGTAAAGACTCTTTTGGCGATACCCCACGCGCTCTACGCAAAAAAGCAGCCGGCGGTGAGAAAATCGGGAAAGTACAATAAACAGCCTCATCCTACTAATGTGCCAATCAGTTGCACCATGCGTACATACTGGCTGGCATATTGACACATTGGCGCATTGATCCATTATTAAAGAATTATTTCTTTAATTCCTTGCTCAATCAATCTATTTCCCCTATTTTTGCAGTCCGTAAGAGGTGTAAAACGTCGAAATTTTAGTTCTAACAATTAAATAATTTAAATTCAATCATTTATGTGGTTAAGTAATTCATCTGTAGGAAGGAAAGTGGTGATGAGCGTTACCGGTATCGCCCTTGTCCTGTTTCTAACATTTCACATGGCGATGAACTTGGTTGCAATCATCTCGGCTGATGGTTACAACATGATTTGTGAGTTCCTGGGAGCAAACTGGTATGCGTTAGTGGCTACCGCAGGACTAGCCGCTCTTTTTGTGATTCACATCATCTACGCATTCTGGCTGACAATGCAGAATCGCAAAGCGCGTGGTAGCGAACGCTATGCAGTGGTTGACAAACCAAAAACTGTAGAATGGGCATCTCAAAACATGTTGGTGCTGGGTCTGATCGTTATCGTAGGTCTTGGTTTGCACCTCTTCAACTTCTGGGCAAAAATGCAGTTGCCGGAACTGATGCACAACATGGGCATGCACGCTGATACACTGACGCTGGCTTATGCCGCTAACGGTGCTTATCACATCCAGCAGACTTTCTCTAGCCCGGTTTACGTAGTTCTTTACCTCGTTTGGCTGTTTGCTTTGTGGTTCCACCTGACTCACGGTTTCTGGAGCTCTATGCAATCACTGGGATGGAACAACAAAGTATGGATCAATCGTTGGAAATGTATTTCTAACATCTATTCTACGATTGTTGTACTCGGTTTCGCACTGGTAGTAGTGGTATTCTTCGTGAAAACACTGATTTGTGGCGGTGCTTGCTAAATAGTAAATTGTAAATGATTAAATTGTAAATAATATTATGATCAAGATAGATTCAAAAATTCCAGAAGGCCCGGTGGCTGAGAAATGGACCAACTATAAAGCTCACCAGAAATTGGTGAACCCCGCTAATAAACGTCGTTTGGACATCATCGTTGTGGGTACGGGTCTGGCAGGTGCTTCTGCCGCTGCTTCACTTGGTGAAATGGGTTTCAGAGTATTCAATTTCTGTATTCAGGATTCTCCCCGTCGTGCACACTCTATCGCTGCACAGGGTGGTATCAATGCTGCAAAGAATTATCAAAATGATGGTGACTCCGTTTACCGTCTGTTCTACGATACTGTAAAAGGTGGCGACTATCGTGCCCGTGAAGCAAACGTATATCGTTTGGCTGAAGTGTCTAACGCTATCATCGACCAATGTGTAGCGCAAGGTGTTCCTTTCGCTCGCGAATATGGCGGTACACTGGATAACCGTTCTTTCGGTGGCGCACAGGTATCCCGTACTTTCTACGCTAAAGGCCAGACTGGTCAGCAGTTGCTGCTGGGTGCTTACTCTGCATTGAGCCGTCAGGTAAACGTAGGTACTGTTAAACTGTATACCCGCTACGAAATGCAGGATGTTGTCATCGTTGACGGACGTGCCCGCGGTATCATCGCAAAAAATCTTGTAACAGGCGAATTGGAACGTTTCGCCGCTCACGCTGTAGTAATCGCTACTGGTGGTTATGGTAACGCTTACTTCCTGTCTACTAACGCTATGGGTTGTAACTGTACAGCTGCTATCTCTTGCTACCGCAAGGGTGCTGTATTCGCAAATCCTGCATACGTTCAGATTCACCCGACTTGTATTCCGGTACATGGTGACAAGCAGTCTAAGCTGACTTTGATGTCTGAATCTCTCCGTAACGACGGTCGTATCTGGGTTCCGAAGAAGAAAGAAGATGCTGTAAAACTCCAGAAAGGCGAAATCAAAGGAAGTGATATTCCGGAAGAAGACCGCGACTATTATTTGGAACGCCGCTATCCGGCATTCGGTAACCTGGTTCCGCGTGACGTTGCCAGCCGTGCCGCTAAAGAACGTTGCGACGCTGGTTTCGGTGTAAACAACACAGGTTTGGCCGTATTCCTCGACTTCTCCGAAGCTATCAACCGTTTGGGTATCGACGTTGTTCTTCAACGTTATGGTAACCTCTTCGATATGTACGAAGAAATCACTGACGTTAATCCGGGCGAACTGGCTAAAGAAATCAGTGGTGTGAAATATTATAACCCGATGATGATTTATCCGGCTATCCACTATACAATGGGTGGTATCTGGGTAGACTACGAACTGCAAACCACTATCAAGGGTCTGTTCGCTATCGGTGAATGTAACTTCTCCGACCATGGTGCAAACCGCCTCGGTGCTTCTGCATTGATGCAAGGTTTGGCTGACGGTTACTTCGTATTGCCTTACACTATCCAGAACTATCTGGCAGACCAGATCACTGTTCCTCGTTTCTCTACCGATCTTCCTGAATTTGCTGAAGCTGAAAAAGCAGTTCAAGCTAAGATTGACAAGTTCATGAGCATCCAGGGTAAAGAATCTGTTGATTCTATCCACAAGAAACTGGGTCATGTCATGTGGGAATATGTAGGTATGGGACGTACGGCAGAAGGCCTGAAGAAAGGTATCGCCGAACTGAAAGAAATCCGCAAGGAATTCGAAACGAACTTGTTTATCCCCGGTTCTAAGGAAGGTATGAACGTAGAGCTTGACAAAGCAATCCGTCTGTACGACTTCATCACTATGGGTGAGCTTGTTGCTTACGACGCATTGAACCGTAACGAAAGTTGTGGTGGTCACTTCCGTGAAGAATACCAGACTGAAGAAGGAGAAGCAAAACGTGATGACGAAAACTTCTTCTATGTAGCATGCTGGGAATATCAAGGTGATGATGAAAAGGCTCCGGTATTGCACAAAGAACCGCTGGTATACGAAGCTATCAAGGTTCAGACTCGTAACTACAAGAGCTAATCGGTGAAGTTAAACATTTAAAAGAATTAGAAGAAAATGGATAAAAATATATCATTTACACTGAAGGTATGGCGCCAAGCTGGTCCGAAAGCTAAAGGTGCTTTTGAAACCTACCAAATGAAAGATATCCCCGGTGATACTTCCTTCCTCGAAATGCTGGATATTCTGAACGAACAGCTCATCAGCGAAAGAAAAGAACCGGTAGTATTCGATCATGACTGCCGCGAAGGTATCTGCGGTATGTGTTCTCTTTACATCAACGGACACCCGCACGGTCCTGCAACAGGTGCTACTACTTGCCAGATCTATATGCGTCGTTTCAACGACGGTGACACCATCACTGTTGAACCTTGGCGCTCGGCTGGTTTCCCTGTCATCAAAGACTTGATGGTAGACCGTACTGCATACGACAAGATTATGCAAGCTGGTGGTTATGTAAGCGTACGCACAGGTGCTCCGCAGGATGCTAACGCTATCCTGATCGCGAAACCTATCGCTGACGAAGCTATGGATGCTGCTTCTTGTATCGGTTGCGGTGCTTGTGTAGCTGCATGTAAGAATGGTTCTGCTATGTTGTTCGTTTCTGCCAAAGTCAGCCAGTTGAACTTGCTGCCGCAAGGTAAACCAGAAGCTTTGCGTCGTGCAAAAGCTATGTTGTCAAAGATGGATGAACTGGGATTCGGTAACTGTACAAACACTCGTGCTTGTGAAGCTGAATGTCCGAAGAATATTTCTATCAGCAACATCGCTCGCTTGAACCGCGACTTCATCATCGCAAAATTAAAAGACTAGAAATTGCTAGATTTCAATAGCGAGAGCTTAATTTGATTAATGACAGAATCCCCTGCCGGCTAGTTCGACAGGGGATTTCTTTATATATGAGTAGATCACAATTATTATTAATACGGATCAGTAACATGAACTTTTAATTCATAAGTTTCACCGATTTCACCTTATAGCCAAAACTGGTATGAATGAGAGAATTACGGGTGAAAGCGAGGACTGAAATAAGGTAAAATCATTCGTTACCGCTTTCACCTGTCTTATTAAAATATCCCTTGAGCTAAAACAATTATCATTATAGCTAATCCGGATATGCTTATAGCAAATCCGCTTTCAGGTATTAATGAGTGAACTGTACGGATGTAATACTTTGGCCGCCAAGTCTTAACACCTTAGTTCTCATGTGTTAATACTTGAGTTGTTGCATCTATATATCCAGCATCTTGGAGCTATATATCCAACACCTTGGAGCTATATGTCCAACAGTCGGTATGAATAAACTCAATAGGTGAAACCAAGAAGGTTCAGTTTCACCTGAATTTCTCCCTTGCTTTCACCCGCTGTTACCTTATTCATCGGCATTTAGAGAATTGGGTGAAACCGGTGAACCGCAATTATCTTACATAGTTGCATTTATGAAATGTCTTGCCTACGTAAATTACGTGGAGAGGCACCAAAAGATTTCTTGCAGAAATTAGAAAAATGGGGTAAAGATTCAAAACCATATTTATAGCATATCTCCGAAATGCTACATTCAGAGTTGTTCAAGTCGTCCCAAATGCCCTCTTTACGTCTCGCCAGCATCCATTCATAAACAGGTTCATGAAAGACGTTATTGAAGATACGACGGAATGTACTAAGAGTATATCCACCCAATTGTGCCAGTTCTTCCACTGTCTTTACTTTCTTATAGTTTTGAATAATGAAATATTGGAAACTGTTTACATATTTAGAGAGTGGATGCACCAAGCTCGAAAGATCATAATCGGAATAATAGTATCCCAACACGAACGCTAATTCTTTTCGTTTCAGAGATAGCAAATCCCGACAGACTTTATCCCCTTTCAAATAAGTAATAGACCCATTGAGGAAATATTGTAGTTCTGGAATTATTTTTAATGGAGTATAAATAAGTGGAGGAGATACTTCCTTCATGATATGATTGAAACGGAAATCACAAAACAGTTCGGGCTGAATAAAACGATAATAAATGCACTCACATTCAGTCATAGCAAGCATCTCAAACATAGAACCAATAGCCTGAAGAATAAATTCACCTTCTTTAAGCATAGTCCCCGCATATTCTTTACTATTGACCAGTATTTCTCCCTTCATCAAAAAAAGGATAAGATTTTCTTCACACTTTTGAGCCGGTTTATGAAAACCACGCCGATAAATCACATGAGTAATGGCATTACTCACCGCTTTTGGACATATTTGACAATCCCAGGTTCCTTGACAAATAGATGGCATACGCTGACTGTGTTTGTTTTTGTTTATGCTGCCAGCAAAAATATATGAAATCTTTCATATTGCCATAAAAAAAGAGAGAAAAGTGAAAAAGAGGTTAGGTAAGAGAAAAAAGGTATCCACTACAAAAATGTAAGTAACATATAGAATTAAAATTCCCAGTCTTTTTCTGGAGAAACTAGGTTATATTTTCTATCATAATTCCAAAACACAAGAAGAACCGATGTAACATACAAATTACATCGGTTCCATAGATTTAATCTTGTGTTAGTCAACAGTTGGAGTTACAGGATCTTCAGCATCCCAACTAGTAACAGTTGCAGTGATACCAACTTCTTGAGCACCAATAGGCAATGTTAGTTTATATAGTATTTTCTTTCCAAACGCCCATGCAGCAGTACTTGTCAAAGATACTTCCTTACTATTTTCAGCAATCTTACTTCCATCTTTCTCTACGGTATATTCTATAGATATTTTTGCATCAGTAAGAGCTTGCGGTATTAACATCAACGCATTACCTGCTTTTACAGCTGTCTTATCATCTGAAAAATCCCCAAGTTCATATGCATAAGAGACACTTGTCTCTGTACCTGCAGTCCAAGTCCCTGCGTTAACACCTGCATATGTAAATGTTCCACTTCCCTTAATTCCAGTCAATTCCACTTTAGATATAGTATAGGTATAACCAGCCTCTTTTGTCACCTCGATATTTACTTGAGTCAATGCATGTTTAAAAGTTAAAGAAACATCTGTTGCTGCTTCATTTGTCTTCTTTTGAGCATTTGCCACAGATGCAATCACTAAGTCCTTTTGAAGGGCAGCTGTATTTCCCACTGTATAAGTAAACTTAGGATATCCTTTATCAGTAGTACCATTCGGAGCTGTATATGTAACTCCGTCTTTTGGAGAGTATGCAAAAAATTGCAGTTTTTCTGCAAGAGGCCAATAATATGGACCTCCAGATACCGTCCATTTAAAATCCGAATAAGTAGCAGAACCATTTATCCATGGTGTCGAAAGAGTCACCGCAGCACTCATCTCCTCTGCCTTCGTATTATACGCATAAACCTGAAAGCCAGAACTCTCTAAACCGCCTGTATCCAGTTCAGTAGCTCTAGTTACCGCCGTATTAAAATTAATTTCGGCCTTCTGTGAAGGGGCTTCAAACTCTTCATTCTGTGAGCAACCCGTAATTGCCAAAGCAGCTGTTACTGCCAATAAAATCTTCTTCATAACTGTATTTTTTTAAGTTTATAATATTGTTATATTTTGTTTATAGCATCTATTTCATTTCACGGGTAACTCAACATTATCTTCGGGTCCCCATCCATCAACATTGCCACCCATTCCTCCACCTCCATCAGGATTCGGTGGTGTTTCCGGCTTATCAACTTCAATCTTATCATCAGGCGGTAACTCAATCTCCGGTGGTGGGGTTGGTTTTCCATCTTCCCCTGTTCCAGCATTTTCAAGTGTACCTATTATTTCAGTAACATCAATTGTTGCTTCCTGAACTGTATTATCTGTTTTGATAAATTTCAATATTAATATTATAGCATCTTTCTCACTAGAAGTTTCCCTCTCTGATATTGACATTCGCGTCGGCATTGTCATTTCCTTTACTTGTTTGAAAGCGGTGAAAGATGCCGTTACCTTATTGTCTCCCTTCTTTACCTCAAAGTAGATAGGTTGTGAGCTACACACTCCACGACCTTTGCCTATACAGTAACAATCGGATAATCCATCAATGCTCCCTACCACTGTTGCAACATACTCCAAACCTTTAGCCTCTACTGCAAAAGAATATTTCTTCACCACAGATTCCATCTTCCAGTCTAAATGAAGCACTTCTTCACTCTTCTCTATTTTCAGCTCATCTATATTCAATACATACAACGAATCGGGTGACCAAACCATCTTTTCCATTCCTGCAATCCCCAAATCATTGCAATATTCTGTATAAGCTTCTATAGATTCATAGGACTCTTCTCCTCTAATTCGTATACGATCCGAGTTAAAGTTATAACCCATAGTTACTACCGAATACCATCCCGGAGGAACTTTCATTTCTCCGCCTCGCACCGAAAGGTATTTATCTACTTTCCTGCCATCTCCGTTCCTCGGATAAAAAATCACCCGAACTCCCTCCGGCAGTTGATCTGTCACTCCATCCCAATCCAGCTTTATATCTACCCCACTTACGGATAATCATCCAATATATCGCGACGGCTACATCCAGTTAGCATCAGCAGCGAGGACAAAAGCACAAGAAACCTGTATCTTGTATTTCGCATTACGCCCTCCTATCTCTTTGTTGTTATCAACCATACCAAAGAAACTTTCGCCTTGGTAGGACCAATAAAGTTATAACGTCCACTATTTGTCCATACAATATCTCCCTCATAAGGAGTATATTTTTTATATTCTGTTGTCAAATACCCTATGCCAAGACTGAATTCAAGGGAAAAATGCCGTGCCAACTGCCGTGCATATCCATAAGTCACTCCCGCAGCTCCGTAATACTTACCTTGATAGCCATCTCCACGCAGCTGGAAGTCATATATCCCGCCTTCAGCATAAAGTCCGATAAAATGTCCGGTCAATCGGTCACGCTTCTGACGGTTTCCCAGCCAACAACGTCCTTCCATCCCTCCCGAAAGGAGCTGATAGCAGAAATCATGTTTGCTATTCAGCCACCACGGACATTTATATTCAGTATTCAAAGACCACCTCTTGCCTATCGGAATTTCCACTTCTATATTTGGCGCCAATGCCAAATCATATAACAGATTATTCTTCACTGCAAGTACAGTTTGGCTTTTCACCGGCCCTTCTGCCTCCGATATATCGACCTCACAGGCCTGTTTTTTTTCACTTTCTCCCACAGGCTTATCAGGTTGATCTTTCGGAAGCGCCTCTTCCTGCTTTGAAACAAACAACCCGGAGACAGAAGATACCGGTTCAAAAGCCTCTTTACCTAATTTCGAAGTTTCTCCGACAATCGTAATAACCGATCTCCGCAGTTCTGGAAAGATATTGTGAACAATGTATCGGTAAGCAATTCCCCGATTCAATTTTCGCAACAGTTGCTTCCGTTTATTGACATCATTCTTATGATAATCAATCAATATCAGCACTTCTTCCCGATCTGGTAAGTTAGAGTCGGATGCCACCAACTTACGAAACTCCGACCAATCCTCTCCCCCTGAAAAAAAATGAATCTTATCAACACTAACATCCGAATTATACCGTTGTAAGAATTCCTTTATCGAATCATTTCTCCGAGCAGCCAAACTTCTATTATAAGATTCATCACCATCAGGAGAAACAAAAGTTTCCACATTCAGCGCTGTTATATATTTCGTATTTAAATTTCCGAGAAGCAAAGAATCTAAAATTATAATTACCTGATTATTATTCTTATAACTAAGATCCACTTTCGCTTCATTCGCATCAAAATATATCACTGCCCGCCGGATTGTATCATTCGCAACAGCGAAAAATGGAATCGAAGCATACCCACTTTCTGGAAGGCTTAATAAAGCCATAAGAATAGTCAATATATAGATACCATGTTTCATTGTCGTTCGTTTCTGATAACAAATATAGAAGTTAGAAAACAAATCGAATCATACTTTTAGAACAAAAACAAAGGCATGAAAGGTTCTGTGAAACGATTGAAACTATTTTGCAAGTTTTGAGAGTTTAAGGTCAATAATAAACAGAAAAAGGAAGTTCTGACAGGCGGCTTTTCCACATACACATGGATGCCAAGCTTCATCTCCTCTATACAAATCGGGAAATAACTATGATCGGGAGTCGCCAGGAATTTTCTACGAGATATTTTATCCCCACCCAAAAATTTCATTAAAGAAATCATGTATCAAAGTGGGTTTATGAATAGATCACATTTCTATAAGGAGTGTACAAAGCGGATGGGAGTGGCACCTAAAGACTACCGTTTGCATAATAAAAAATAGAAAAGCTACAAAGGTCTCATATACTAGCAGCAATATCATTCCTGATCTGCTGAATTGCAAGAAGCAATCCAGGTAGATGCACTTTTACTATTTTAAAAATTTCTTCGGGGTCAATAGATAAATATTCATGAGAAATAATATTGCGCAGTCCAATGATGCTCCTCCATGGAGTACCGGCATAATTTATCAATAATTCATGATTAGTCAGGTTATCTATATTCTTAACAGTCTCACCTATGGTTTGCAAACGCATACAAGTCGCATCAAAAATATCCATCTTATCAGGAGAAGCTAAGAAATCATTTACAGAAATGACACTACCACATCTTTCTATAGTTGTATTAATACGTTCTTCTACAAAAAAAAGCATATCCAATATGTCAGCATTAGATATAGATTACATCTTTCTCTATATGATTGCGAAATAAACTACGCATAATTGCGGTTAAAGACACGACATCCACTTTTGCATTAAAACGCTCTTCTAATGACTCTTTTATTTCCATTCGAGTAAAATAATCCGGATCTTGAAGCTTTACACAAATATCAATATCACTATCCTCTTTCTGCTCACCACGAGCCACAGAACCAAAAAGTCCCAACTTTTCAATTCCATATCTCTCCCCAAATTCTTCCTTAAAATTCCGGAGAATAGCGATTATTTCATCTTTTGTTTTCAATTGACACTATTGTTATAATGTAAATATTAAAATTTATATTGGAATTAGCAAGTTCTTAATCATATTTTGTAGTATCACTAATTAAAAAAAGATGCACAGGTCATCGAATTTTCATCGATCCCCTGTACACCTACTACTCTAAATTCTACTTCAAAACATAAATAGCCTAATTATGCTGCCGATCCATTATTAACAACCATGTTAGTTTTATCCATCAAAAGTACAGAACATAATTACGTAAATAGTTCAGAAGTGCCCAGAACGCCATCATCATTGCCAATACAAACAAAATGACAAGTCCGATTGCCAAAGCAATCCAATGTTGTGAATGATCATCAGAATATTCTTTATGACCATCATTAAACTTGTATATTGTCCGCACTGTCTGCGCTCCTGCCAATAACCCGAACACTCCGGCAAAAATACCATTATGAATATTTCCACCGCCACGAAGTGCCCGCTTATCAATTAAGAATTGAGGCGTCCTGCTCGCTACCACATACAAACCGGTAGCTATTAAAGTAGAAAACATCATACCGACTCCCATCATCCAATACATCAAGATACCCACAATGACACCTAACCAGATTAATTTCTTGGAACCATCAAAATGACGTTCTTCACCACTATTAATCACATCAGTCAATGAGTTTAAGCGTTCTATGACATCAGCATCAGTAGGACACATACCGATAACCTGATCAATCAAAAGAACAGATTTCTTAATTTGCTTCATCTTTGTCGGCTTTCTGAATTCATCATCATCTGTTTTTTCAATCACCGTCCAAGTAGCAAATGCCTCATCCATCAGCTTCCACGCCTCCGTTATCTCTTCATCCGTCATTTTCTCCGGCATTCCGGCTGCAAGGCGTTTATTCAACATTCCTTCTACCGTAAAAACCTCTTTATAACGTGCGCCCTTATACCATACAAAAAACATATGCCCCACAATAAATAAAACAACGGCAATATACAAAATCAGTTGGAGAACAGCCAATATCTTTACTCCCAAAGGAACTCCGTCATCCGCCGCAGCATCAGCTATTGCATCAGCTCCACTACCGCTTTTTACAAGTGTCAATCCATTAAAGGCAGCATCTTTTCCGCCTTTATCAAGTCCGGAAAACGACAACTTATCATCTTTATAAACGACTTTGCATTGACCGGAAATCCCGGCATCAACCTCCGGACGTCCGCCTACAAAAGAAAGAGTCAGTTCATTCCCGTTCATACTCTCGACGTAAAACTCATAAGTTGCCATCAAAGATTCCCTTCCACCGGGTTCCAGCATATTCACTTCCATAAATCCATTGCATCTGGCATTCTCATTATAAGGATTCAATTGCCAATTACCATCACAATTCAATGTGAACGCAACCTTTAAATCGCCTTCTTTATTTGCTCCTAGCCAGTCACCGCTAAAAACATCTTCCTGCGCAAATGCAGTCATCGAAATAACCATCATTACAATGGCACACAAATACTTTTTAATATTCTTCATAATATAATAAAATTAATATTTCAACACCTTGGCTGCCACATTCTTAAATTGCGACATGGCAAGCCCGATAGAAGCTCCAATATAAGTAGGATCACAAATAATGTACTTCTTTCCGCTTACAGTTATATAATCTCCGTCAATGTTTTCATCAAAACAGACCGCTGTTGCCATGTGATTGGGATATTCCAACAATACAACATCAAGCCCCATAAGAGTACGTACCAAATAAGAGTATAACACAGCACGGTCTTCGCAATCGGAATAAGGATAGTAGAACAGCTCATCCACAAAGAAAGGCTTCTCATAACCAAACTGGTCACCATCTGTCTTATAATCAAAAGCTGTCTGCACGAAATTAATCAGTATATTAGCAGCTTCCGATTGTTTTTTCCCTTGTATGGCAGCTTGCAATGATGGAAGCACCGTCTGTTGTACTTCCTGACTGACAGGAGCTCCCACATAGACAGAAAAGTCACATTGCGGATAATCCTTATAGAAGGAAATAAGTCCCGAATTTACTTTCGAACAGACTTTGACGGATGGATAAGCTTTCGCTTGCAATGTTTTCTCCACGTAAGTTCCTGAAAAGGATTGAGGAGTAGTGATATTCATATTTACCGGGTTCTTCGCATTGGCGAAATCACGGTTGTAAGTGTAAATAGAATTAGTTTTATCCGGGGTAGTATCAAACCTGTAATAGTTTACTCCATTCAAAGTAATAAAACAGGTAGCATAAATCATGTTACTCGAAGCATAGAATAAAGTAAGGCGGTTATCCATACGCGCCACCTTAACCCTATATCCCGATTGAGAAAGGAGAAACATTTGCATAAGAGCTATTTCATCGGAATGAGTACTTCCACATAGTTCAGTAGCAACTTTCCTCGTTAACAGCAGATAGCCATAGTCATTCAGGGCATTATCCTTTTTAAAAGCCAGACAGTCGTCTATCAAAGGCTGATAGTTGCTACGCGATAACGTCTCCCATCCGGCAGAAATATCTTTCTCTGCAATCCCTTTTAAAGTGAGCCGGTTCTTCAATGAAGCATTGACAACACAATCTTTACTGTAGAACGAAAACTCTACACCGGAAAGTGAGCGTTTGGCCGGAACGGTTTCTTCAGGCTTCACTTCCGGTTTTATTTCAGGGAGCACCGCAGAATCCTTTTCCGGTTCTACAGCCACATCTTTACCTCCCGGTATAACCGGAACCGGTGTTTTCCCTTTTGAAGGAGAAAATGTCGCACTTGGAGTCACTGTCGGAATGGGGAGTCGGGTCACCTCCCCTACTTTAACCTCTTGCGGTTTTGTTGCCGGCTTCTTATGGTCAAAGCTGACCGGTTTTACAGGCTCTGGTCTTTGAGGACGTACCACCGGCTTCTGCAAATCATACTCTTTCCAGGTTTCTTTCAGGAATTCGGCAAATTCCTTATTCTGTTCGCTCACAAAATCATCAAACTCTTTTTGCTGCTGCTTCACAAAATCATCAAACTCTTTTTGCTGCTGCTTCACAAAATCGTCAAACTCCTTCATGTCTTTATCTATTTGCGCAAAAAGACTAAACGGCAAACACAATGAAAAAACTACCATAGATAGTATTCGTATCCTATTTTTCCTCATTTCCTTATTATATTTTGTTGTTCTGTTATCTGCCAATCTACACACAGCTTATTATTCCGTATATCTTTGATAAAGGGGAAAATGGACAAGACGGCGACAACCTTCTCCCGATACAAACCACAACCGGAATCAGTGCCACCATTAAAACGATCGTCCACCTGCTTGACATTTACATCAGAAAACGGATATAACAACAGCGCCTTCACTAAAGAAGACATATAGGCATTCCAAAAGGCATTCCTCATATCCATCTTCTCCAATCCGTCCTGACCTCCGGAACCGGCATCTTCATACCAACAGCCTTCTTGTGAAGAACAAATTTCAACTCCGTTCAAATATGAAATTATTTGAGGAGATGACTGTGTTCCCTTAAGCTGAAACCATGACTGGTCTGATTGCTCCCTACAACTATCCGATTCCAACAATAAATTGAATTTCACCTCTTCTTCCTCAACCCTTTCTTTCGTAAACAAAAGCATCAACTCACTAACGGAATGATAAGAAAAATCGCAACTATCATTCGATGGAGTAAAAGATACCTCCAGAAATTTCTCTCCAAATATAGAAGTATATTCATGCTCAATCCGGTAGGAAACATGTTGAACGGGATGTTCGATCACTCCCAGTACAAGCATTTTGTTTCTTTGGTCTTCGTATGTATTACTGGCAGTCTCCATGGTGGAAAAAACATCCGAGAGAAGTCTCAATTGTACCCCTTGCTGCAATGAATACAGATAAGCCGCTCTTTGCAAAGCAAGCATCCTTGCTGCTTCGGATTTCATACGAGGATCAGATATACCAACTACCCGGCCTTTCCGTTGAGAAGCAAACACCCATTCCGGCAAAGTCTCCCGCTGTCCCGGTCTCCAGTCATAAGATTGGTTATAAACTGTATCAACAGGCATTGCCTGTGAAAACACATCAATACCGGGAGACAAAAGCAACTGGATAATAAAAATAACTACCCAATTATATCTTATATCCGACAAATTAAGTTTCATCATTCAATCTTCAAATAGTTGGGTAGTTATTAAAGAGATCATTACTATCCGCAATGTTTTAAACAAGCTGCTTATTGGGCGTTTTTACTCATTTCTTCTTCAAATACTTTTTTGAACTTTTCATATTCAAAGTCAATGCGCAATTTGTCATCATTCTTAATACGATTTGCCATAGCATTCATGATTTCCTCTCCTGCCAGTTCAAGAGAGACATATACTTTGTATTTACCATCAGGAGTCTTCATGGTTTTTTCACAAATTACACGCGTACCGCTCAATTCCTGTTCCACTACCGTACGGGTCAATGATTGATAACGACTTTTGCTTTCATCATTTTCACCTTGCTGATAAGAGGAAACATAACTATCAGTTACCGATTTCACTTTTGCATTGATAGCAGTAGCAATTTCAGCCCGGGCCTCCGTCATCGCTTTTTTCTTTGCAATAGACATATCCGTAGAAAGTCCCATCGAACTAGCTCTAAAATACTCTTTGTTCGTTTGAAATTCCGGTCCCGAACAAGGAACATTAATTTCTACGTCCTGTTGCACTGCCGGTTGCTGCACTGTTTGTGTTACAGGTTTTGAACTACCGCAACTTGTCATAACAACAATGGTTAGCAATGCTGTTCCCAATAAATTAATTCTTTTCATTTCAAGTCTTTTTTAATGTTAATATATGATTCATTTCAAGCCTCTCAACTTCACTATATTATTTTTGAAATCCTTCAATTGCAGCAGTGCCACAGATTGCAACTTACTTACCTCAATAACCATCTCCGTAGGCAGATCAGGCACAATGAGCGCAGTGACTCTGCGGTCATTGAACTTAGAACCCAGTTTGAGACTGACAATCGGAGATTCTTCACCTTTTTCGTTTATAACCGTCAGATTTCCATTATATAAGTCCACTTCGCAATCGTCAACATTTGTATTCACAATCTTAAGATGTATCCTCGATTTGTCTCCCAAAGTTGCAAGTTTGTCAAATTCAACAAAGACACCATCCAACCATTCAACCCGATTGCCTTTTGATTCTCTGGTTTGGCGGACTTAACCGGAGCCAAAGGAGCAGGAATAACTTCCGGCACCACAACAGGGACAGATATAACCGGATCAGCTCCTTTTTCCGGTACGGAAGGACCGACTACCAGAACAGGAACATCCGGCAACATCTTCTGTCTTTCCGAAATCTTTCCGGTTCTGTCGAATGTTATTTTCTTCAATTCACGTGCAAACTCCCGGTTCAGCCGTTTTATCAATTCACGCGCCGCCATATTCTTGCCTTGAGAAGCGGACTTATTTTCAGGTACTAATGTCCGTTCATCATTAATAGAATAATTCAACATGGTTTGCCCCGTCCGGTTATTTTCTATTTTAATCCCCAACGTAGAAAAGAATTCGATGAAGTTGTACAGTTCACCCGGAACGGTATTGCCTTTACGACACTTATTGTCCAATGTAACGATAATGTCGGCTTCAGAAGGAGATGCAACTACGTTAAAAAAATGATTGTTCAGCAAACTCTTCACAGTTCGTTCCACCGCCTCTATATCGCTCTGCGCACTTCTAACATAAGCAGAAGTCTGTGTCTGCGCGGTGTTGACAGTCAACGTTGCTCCGGGAAGAGAAGAAAGCATTTGTTTGAATAAAGCTGCATAACTTCCCTTCCGGAACAAACTGAACACATCATCAATTAATGAAATTCCAATTTCTTGCTGTGCCTGTTTAGAAGTAATATTGCGCACATAAAGAGCGGCAACTCCCGATTTGTCGGTGGGAGACATGGAAGACAAATCTCCCGACCCGGAAACAAACTCGGCTTTCAACCGGATATTCCTTAACGGATTTCCATTACGGTAAACACCTATAGCAATAGGCTCCCTTATACCTTGAAACGGCGTGACTGAAACGGTTGCCGGATTCAGAACAATCGTTATTCCATCAAATACTCCAGCCAAAGCCGCATATAGTTCAGTCGCCAAATTAATTGTCTTTCCTTCGTAAGAACAGAACAACTCCTGATTAAGCACCGGGCGTATAGCCTCCATTCCATTTGAGAATAATTCAATGGCAGTCATTAAATCTCCCTGTTGTAAAGTAATGTGTCCCTTATACCAAAAATCGAAGCCGTTACGGATTGCCTTCTGACGACGTGCTTCCACCAAGGCCGCATAATCATCCTTATTCAGTTCATAATAAACCCAATACTCATTGTCACTTCGCCAGGAATCCACCAGACGAAAGTTCTCTATTTCCGCCCGGGCTTCTGTACGAATACTTTCTGCGAAGATTTGTTTCACATTACCATCGTCCTCCAACGTATTCAACAAAGAATTGGCGGCAATCACCACTTGAATTTCAGATACAAGGTCAGACAAAGCGTTTTGCTTTGCCTTTTGCTGATAATCTCCTTCCGATATTTCAGCCATTCCTATTCCGATGTAACTTAAACCACTAACAGGATGCTGTTTCACCCAGTCAGGACGGTTCGTTTGTTGACCGGAAAGCTGAAAGCAAAACCATGAAATCACAAGAATAAATAAAAGCCAATGTTTCATACGTCCTTGATTTATTGAATAGTCAAATAGATGGTACTTCCATCCACTCTGTGTTCACTATCTATTCCGGAATCATTCAGATAATTAACCAGATTATCCGCAAACGTGATGCAATCCATCGGCAAGCCGTCGCTATCCTTTGCCGGAATCTGTATCGAATCAAATATCAGACTATCATCCACAGCACCTTGAATATGGTAGCGTCCTCCCTGAGCATTCTTCCTCACCCAGTTGCGTATATGCGCCGAAAGAGTAGTGCTCCCGTTTATCCGGCTGTTCATCGTATTGACAGCGTTATCAGCAAGACTAACCCGAAGAACTATCGTATTTCCCTGTTGGACTCTCCGAGCAAACTCCTTTGAAATATCTTTCAGAAAACCATCCAAAACATCCTGTGCCGCATACGCACATAGTTTGTCCACATCTGTTGTCCTAAAGCGGTTCGTCCAGCTTTTCCGGCTGGCTAAATCAATTCCTGTAGCGGTCTCACGAGCAGTCATAATCAATGATACCCTACTACCTGAGGTTGCCGATATATCTTTCTGCAAATCAACAATCACATATACATCTGCCCCCGAATTCATCAACAACTGTTTATCATTGGAATCAGCATTCTTACTCTCCCATTCAGAAGCACGCAGAGTACCTGCCTGTTTTCCTTCGGCAGCTACCGTCTTCACACCAAGTTTGACGAATCCTTCTTTTACCGTACTTACCGCTACGCGAAGATCAAAATCATTTTTCAGGATACCGGCATACGAACTCCGGTCATTACTTTTATAAGGAACCACCATAATGGTTGGAAGAGCAACCTGTTGCCGGGTTTCTTCCATCGACATCTCCTCCATGGGCTTTGTCATCAATTTGTTCCGTATCAAATCCTTTTTAAGTGCACCCAGTAAAATTTGGGCCGTAACCGTACCCTTATAAAGTCTGGAAGATTGTCGCACCGGTTCTTCGACCGTCTCATAATTTTTCACAAAAAGCATATAGCGTGAATTGAAAAACTGGTTCATATAGTACGAGTCTTCTTTCCCAACCAGCGGCCGACCGTTTTCTACTCCGTCAATACCATTCAAGAAGAGAGCGTTGAAAATCGACTTCAATGCCATAGAATATACATCTTTCTTCTTTTCTGCTATTCCGGAGGCTGCGATAACAGCCAAATTATTATCTGCTTTCACGCAAGACAGATCATTGGAGTATAGCTCCTGTGCTGTGAGATGAATAGTATATGTCGCCAGCAGGCTCAAAAGTAGTATTCGTAGTTTCATTTTCTTTTTGCTAGGAGAAAAGTTGATAATTGAAATTGATTATAGTGACAAAAAGGTATCTTCCTCGAAATGATAATCAACTTCCTTTCTTCCTTGGTAGCTCTCATGATTTCTTCCCCACCTTTGCTGACACTGCACAAAGAACGTGCCCCGCTCAACACTTCTTTCACGTTTAAGCGACCGATTTCTTTCAATGACAGTTCACCGGCAATGTCCATCTCTATGTAAACAGTAAACTTCTGTCCTTTCTGTATACCTCTTTTTGTTCCAAGATCAACGTATACAGTTTGTGCTTTATCTTTCTTTGTGCTTTCCACTTGCACAATCGTACCTTGTATCTTAAAATTCTCGTTAACAAAGTCATCCATACTTATTTTGGCATAATCCAACGTTTTAATGATTGCCTCTTCAGGAGTATCTCCTATACTTCCCGTCAACCCTTCATGAGAGAAAGCCTGGGTACCTTTGAGCGTACCATTAGAAGGATCCACAATCTTTAATGTGTAAGAAACACTTCCTTTATAATAGGGCTTTCCTTTACTGTCCGTTTTTTTAATGCCCTGCATACTTGTAATGTTCCCCTGAATCAGATATTTAGCTCCCAACGTCGTCATAGCCTCGCTTCTGGCAACAACATCTCCCATAGCGGAAGCTTCCTGACGCCGCCTGGCTTCGGTTTTCAATGCTTCATTAGAATCAACGTCAATCAACACGACACGATTCATTTCTTGAATACCTTCAATAATTTTATTACGCAAAGCTTCTGCTAAAATGTTGTTTATACTGCCAGGACGGGAAAAATAATCAATGTAAACGCTTTCTTTTCCATCTTCATTAGTTTGTGCATAACCTAACATCGAAATTAAGCAGATTGAGAACAATAGTAAAATCTTCTTCATGTTTGTTTTTCTTTTATTATTAATGAAATGTTTGTTTTTTAAGTGTTAAGAGTCACTGCGTGTTTCTCCGGTTGCAAAGTTAAGCACACATCAAGATCAATTGTATACACAATATTTACTACAACTATCCATTAAACGCATAGTATTATCCAAATATCAACGAGAAAGGAAAATATAAAAGGAATATTGCAGTATGTACGATAATATGAAGTATTTTTCTCTCATTCAAAATCTTTCCATCATTGTATTTTCTTCAGTTCCTTTGAATAAGTATAAAATAGCATTTGTTATATCCGCTAAAATTGTTACATTTGTCGAATAAAAATTGCTTCCCAACAACAATATACATGGAAACGGATTTAAAAAAGATAGTAGGACATCGGCTGCAAATGCTTCGTATGGAAAAGAATCTTACTCAAGAACAAATGGGAGAAAAGTTGAACCTGTCAACAAGTGCCTATTGTAAGATTGAGTATGGTGAAACCGACCTCACATTAACAAGGCTGAACAAAATAGCAGAAGTGCTAAATATGTCTGCATTGGAGCTATTTAATAAAATAGATGGAAATGTGTATGTCAATAATACAGGTACAATCGGGACAAATATCGGAGTCGCGAAAGATTGTAGCACTGTCCGCATCGAAGCTGCAGAGGATCTCCGTGAACTAATCAAGGCAAACAGCCGGTTTATCGAGATATTGTGCAAACGCATAGAACTTTTAGAGAATAAAGTACTGGTATAGTAACATACTCATAGAATTATTACATTAAGGTAACAATAATGAGAATGCACAGATCACCGATTAGTTATCGATTTTCTGTGCATCACTACTATTTTAAAAACACTTTTAAGACACCCTACTAAAATTCTTTATTAGGTGTAGCTTATACCCCTAACTCTTATAAAAAGGCTTACGCAAAGATATCACTGCGTAGAATATAACCGATTACATCTCCTTTACGTACATTGGTACCTTGTTGCGCACATATTTCCACCACACGTCCGGTAAATCCGGTCAGAATCTTTTCATATTCTCCCCATGGGGTAGAAAGATAACAAAAGACTTCATCATGCTGATATTTACGTCCGATGAATGGAGCAATGGATGGTCCCTCTACGGACTTCCCAAAGTACCTGCCCGTTATCAGGAGCAATGACCGGGTCTGCTTTGGCACGTTTCAATTTCTTAATTTCCTCTTCCGAATATCCGTTCTTTGCCATTGCTGCATCTTTAGCATGTTGTAACTCTTCCTCAAAACGCTTTTTGGCAACCCCGGACTTATAATCACGATACTGGCGATCGTGCATGGCCAGTTCGAAAAGTTCCTCGTCATCCTCTCCATATTCCCAGCCATTTTCATCCATTTCCTTTCGATATTCATCCAAAGCATCCGGATAATTCAACTGCGGGTCGGTATCGACAAATTCATATCCTTTAGATTCCGCCAACTCTATAATCTCTGGAGCGAGCTTACCCGGAAGACGTCCACTTTTACCCAGAATCATATCCCAAGTGTGGTTATCTATCATTGTCCAGCGATCTTCCCCTTTTACCTGCTGCATAAGATTCATTAATGCAACATTCTTCACATACTGGCTGAAAGGAGTCACCAAAGGAGGATACCCCAGCTTAGGCCATACATATTCCACTTCATCAAAAAGCATCACAAGCAAATCATCCAGACTAAGTTCCGGCTCATTCTTACTCCTTAATATCATATTGATACCGGAATGTACTCCTTTCAAGTCTACCATCATGGAACCCATCATACCACCCGGCAAACCACATTTCAGTAGAAGTGAAGACATGTATTTATTGGTAGGATCCATAAAATAACCCAGAAAATCATCAATGAATTTTTGCGTCATAGCACGAGCTTTCATATATGCTTTCATATTTATGTCGGGAACCTGGAAGCCTAAATCTTTCAACATAGCCTGCACAGAGATTACGTCCGGATGCACTTTGCCCCAAGACATCGGTTCCATAGCCACATCAATGATGTCCGCACCATTTTCGCAAACCTCAAGGATAGAAGCCATAGACAATCCCGGTCCGCTATGACCATGATATTGAATCAATATATCCGGATGTTTCTCCTTGATAGTCCTGACCAATTCTCCTAACATACCCGGACGACCGATACCCGCCATATCCTTCAAGCATATTTCAGGTGCACCGGCCTCAATCAGTTGATCGGCAATTCGGACATAATACTCAACAGTGTGTACGGGAGAATAGGTGATACAAAGAGTTGCCTGCGGAATCATACCTGCTTCCAAAGCATATTTAATAGAAGGAATGATATTTCTTGTTTCGTTCAGTCCACAGAAAATGCGTGTGATGTCCACTCCTTGCGCGTGCTTGACTTTATACATCAATTTACGCACATCTGCCGGAACCGGATACATACGCAACGCATTCAATCCGCGATCGAGCATATGCGTTTGAATACCCGCTTCTTTAAAAGGTGCGGTAAAAGCACGGACAGCCTTATTAGGATTTTCGCCGTACAACAGATTCACTTGCTCAAAAGCACCGCCATTCGTTTCAACTCTGGCAAAACAGCCCATCTCAATAATCAAAGGAGCGATACGGACAAGCTGATCAACCCGAGGTTGATATTTACCGGAAGATTGCCACATGTCCCGATAAACAAGACTGAATTTAATTTCCTTTTTCATCATAGCCAATAATAAGTGATTTTTTCTTCGGTTAACTTCACATATACAAATATAAAGGTTTAAACTGACATATAGTCAAACAATCACCTTAAAAAATAGATATAAAGAGATGTTTAATATCATAATGCAAGAAAACCACCTCTATATAGATCCATTCACTATAAATAACAAATCAAATTGTTTTATGTTCGCATTTATTCTTTTAAGAATACTAACAAGTCTGTTAGTAACAACATTGTTAGTAACAAACTTGTTAGTATTTCAAAGAATCACTATATTTGCCCAATAAGAATAATAAAGAATAGTTATGGAAAAGCCGTTTGTTTTTGGTGTAGCCACTTCCGGAGATAACTTTACAGATCGCGAAAAAGAGACTCAACGTTTACTCCTAAACTTTGCACATGGTGTAAATACAGTGCTTATTTCTCCTAGAAGATGGGGAAAAACATCACTAGTTAAGAAAGTAGCCCAGCTATCACAAGATAACAAGAGAAAAGTGGTCTACATAGACATTTTTTCCTGTCGCACCGAAAATGAGTTTTATCGTCTCTTTGCCACTTCTATCTTAAAACAAACTTCTTCCAAATGGGAGGAATGGATAGAGAATACTAAACAATTCCTCTCACACATCAATCCCAAAATCTCTATCGGAGCAGATCCGATGAACGATTTCTCTATATCATTCGAGTACAACATGCAAAATAATACGGAGAATGACATCTTACAGTTACCCGAAAAAATTGCAATAGAGAAAGGAATACAGATAGTCATTTGCATTGATGAGTTCCAACAAATTTCGGATTTCGAAGATTCCAAAACGTTTCAGAAAAAGCTACGTAGCGTATGGCAATTACAACAACATGTCTCATATTGTCTTTTCGGAAGTAAAAAGCATTTAATGAACGAACTTTTTGAAAAGAAGAATTTACCATTCTATAAATTTGGAGATGCTATCTATCTCGCAAAAATAGAAACAAAATACTGGATTGAATATATATGCAAACGATTTGAAAATACAGGAAAACACATTTCTCCCGAACTTGCAGAAGAAATCTGCCGCCTTGTAGACAACCATTCGTCTTATGTACAGCAACTTTCCTGGCTACTTTGGATACGTACCATTAATACAGCAACCACAGAACAACTTTCTTATGCATTGGAAGACCTACTCGACCAAAACAATATTCTATTCCAAAGTGAAACAGAAAACCTTTCTGCCTATCAAATGAATTTTCTAAAAGCAATTGTTGATGGAATACACACTAAATTCAGCAGCAAAGAAGTCATTTCAAAATACAATTTAGGAACATCGGCCAATATTGTCCGCTTAAAAAATGCATTACTACAAAAGGAGCTCATAGAGACAAATGGAAAAGAGATAGTTCTTGCAGATCCAGTATTTGGAGTATGGTTTAAAAAAGAAATGCTTTACTGACATATATACAATAAAAGATGCACAGATTGCCGATCATAAATCGATTCTCTGTGCATCACTACTACTCTAAAGACACTTTTAAGACAAAACTAACTAAATTATGGAAGAATATATAATACTGCGCAGAAAACGTATCCCATACGGCATGATGAACTTCGCAGTAATCCGCCGCGACGACTGTTATTATGTGGACAAAATCCGGTTTATCCCCATGATAGAAGAGGCAGACAAGTTTTTCTTCTTTATTCGCCCGTGCCGTTTCGGCAAAAGTCTTACAGTAAATATGTTGCAACATTATTATGATATACTTGCCAAGAATAAGTTCGATGCCCTGTTTGACGACCTTTACATCGGAAAACACCCTACCCCCTGACCGGAACAGGTATTTGGTGCTGTATCTCAACTTCTCCGGAATAGTCGGTGAACTGCACAACTACCGAAAGAGGCTGGATGCGCATTGTGGCACCACCTTTGAGAACTTCTGCAAAATATATGCCGACTATCTGCCACAAGATACGGTGGACGAATTGATAGAAATAATAAAACCCTAGTATGACAACTACTGCTTTACGGAAGAATGTTATGGCGAAACCACCATGTACAACTCAAATATGGTGCTCTACTTCGCCAAGAATTATATTCAACGAGGCAAAGCACCCAGGGATCACCAACCCCGACAACTTTGTGAGCCTGCTCTATTATTTCGGCATGCTTACTATCAGTGGTATGTATGAAGGAAAGACTAAACTTACCATCCCCAATCAGGTAGTCCGCGAACAAATCTACACCTATCTGCTGAGTACTTATGACGAAGCCGATCTCAGTTTCAGCGGTTACGAGAAGAACGAACTGCCAGCACCCTTGCCTACCACGCTAACTGGAAAGCCTATTTCGGTTATATTGCCGACTGCCTGAAACGTTACACTTCCCAACGCGACAAACAGAAAGGTGAACTTTTTGTCCACGGCTTTACGCTTGCCATGACGGCACAGAACCGCTTCTACCGTCCCATTTCCGAACAGGATACACAGGCAGGATATGTCGATATTTTCCTCTGTCCGCTACTGGATATCTATTCTGGCATGAAGCACAGCTACATTGTAGAACTGAAATACGCCAAATATAAAGACCCCGAAAGCCGTGTGGAAGAACTGCGTCTGGAAGGGATTACACAAGCTAACCGCTATGCAGAAACCGAGACGGTGAAGAATGTGGTCGGTGCCACACAACTTCATAAGATTGTGGTGGTGTATAAGGGAATGGATATGCCGGTATGTGAAGAAATTTAAAGCAAACTCAGCAATAAAGCTATACAGAATCTCGAACATCACTGGGAATGGAAGCATATTGTGCCCGTTAACAGTGAAAATCCGTAAAAGAATTCAAAAGAGAAACAAATACAACAAAATTATTTGGAAAGGGCAAGAAGAAGGCTTATATTTGTCATGTGATTTTTTTCATAGTATTAGATTTAAGGTTAACAAAGGTTGGAGCAAGGCGTTGCTCCTTTTTTTATGTCTTATTCCCTGCCGCCAACAGTTTCCCGAACAAATTCAGAATCCCCGCTACACTCTCTTTATCAGATACAGGTATCCGAATACTAGTCCGACCTGTCTCCTTATCTTCCTCTACAATAGAATCAACCAATCTCTGAGTAGCTTCTGGCGAACTAAGCGTACGTGCCAGTCCGCTAAGGAAAGAAAATCCCTGCTGAAGCAATTGCTCCGGATTATTATCTGCCGCAGATACAGAAGACTTCTTTTCCGTACTCACCTCTGTTACTCCTTCTTCAGGTGTTTCTTCCTCAAGCAATGCCAATGAATCCGTGTCCGTCGTTTGCAAAACAGCCGTTTCCTCCACAACTTTCTCTTCATTATCATTCAAATCAATACTGCAGCCCGCCATACGATTATGCGCTCCGTCCACTTCTTCAGACGGTTCGGCCACCACCTTGAGACTATCCATCATCTTGTCGAACTTGCTGTTTTCCAAGAAGATGGTATCTTCACCATTATCAAGGATACCCTCAAAAAGAGAAGTTTTGAAGTTGAGGGTAGACAACATCCTCTCTTCAATAGTCTGGCTGGCAACAAGATTGATAACCTGGATATTCTTTTTCTGACCGATACGATAAATACGGGCAATACGCTGCTCGAGAACGGCCGGATTCCAAGGCAGATCGAGATTGATAAGTATAGACGCAACTTGCAGATTCAGCCCTGTACTTCCGGCATCAGTTGACAGAAAGACGCGGCTTTCCGGCAGTTCGGTAAAGTTATCCGTCAGATTTTTACGGGCTTCGGAAGGAATCCCCCCATGAAGATACTCATACCGGACACCTAAAACGTCCAGTTCTTTCGCTATCAGACGAGTCATCCTCTCCCATTGGCTGAAAATAACCACCTTCTCATCTCCACTCTCAAAGACATTCCTGAGAATATTCAGCGTTTCCTCCACCTTCGTATCATAACGGGTTTTCTGGTCAAGAATATAAGTGCTGTCGCAAAGCATACGCATCTGGCTAAGCATCAACAATAGCCGCTTCCGGTCTTTCTCACTCAGGAAACGGGTTTTCGTCCATTTGAATACTAGTTGCGACACGATAGACTGATATTCATCATGCATATTCCTCTGTTGCTCAGTCATCGGCACAAACAGAACTTTATCCATCCGCCCGGGCAACTGGAGAGCTACATCTTTTTTCCGGCGGCGAATCAGTACGTTCTTCATCTGCTCGCCAATGGCATTCAGATTCTTGTAAGAAACCACCTTACCCGTATCCGACCGGACAACAGTCTGGTCAAGAAACTGATAATAAGGTCCCAAACAAAACTGGTCGACAAACTGCATGATGGAATAAAGTTCCTCCAACTTATTCTCCAATGGAGTACCGGATAAAATAACCGAATAATCCGACTCAATATGACGGGCTGCTTTGGATATTTGAGTATTCCAGTTCTTCAGACGCTGCACTTCATCCATGATAAGGAAATCAGTATGAAGAGACTTCAAGATTTTAATATCATTGCACACACTGTTGTAAGACACTATCTTATAAAATTCTTCCGCTCCATATAGCACTTTCCTGGTCAGGTGATTTCCTTCTACCACAATAGCCTTGGCATCGGTAAAACGCTCTATTTCCTTTTTCCATTGATATTTCAATGATGTAGGGCATATAATCAGAGCGGAAGATATAACTGATGCTTCCTCATCAGTTCAGCCGTTCCAATAGCCTGGATAGTTTTGCCCAGTCCCATTTCATCCGCGATGATAGATTTTCCGGCACGAAAAGCAAAACGGATTCCTTCTTTCTGATAAGGGTAAAGTTTTGTTTTCAGCAATGTGTCCAATGCTGTGTCCGAAGCATAGTCCGGTAGCAATTGCGACCGCCGCCGCAAATCACGCTGTTCAAGTATAAATCCCAGTGCGTCGGGATACCAACGGAATGTGTTATTCAGGCGGGTAGCAGCCCTCAAGAATTCAGTTATCGAGTCAATGGCGGCAGGGCGCATCACTCCGTCGGGAGTAAAATAAGGACTTGCCAGTTTGCGGAACTCCTCCTCATTGTCCGTACCGATTCGCAAGCAAACTTTACGCTCTCCCTGATAAGACAGGTATACGGAAGAATACGGTGGCGTGACACGGCAAACTTTACGTCTTTTCTCTCTAATCCATAGTTTGACTCCTTCCAAATGTTTGCAAGTACCCAATTGGCTTGCCTTAAAATCCATACACGAACAATAATTCCAAGGACTCTGATGTCCTCTATATACCACATTATATTCATTGCCGGATGTAGGATTTATCACCGTATAATAACCGGGATATTCTTTTTTGTCTCTCTCAGATATTACAAACTTCTCTTTCATTGCCGCCTGCCTCCGCAAAGCAATCTGCCAGTCTTGCAAAGTCATATTGTCCGGTCGATAATGATAAGAAACTTTATTCACCGTGCTTTTCGTCTTTTTATCTGCTTTTGTCTTTTTTGCCATGCTCATTGTACCTTCGAAATTTTGCCAAAAATACGAAAAGGTTTCTGTTTCTCCACAATATAAAGTATACAAATTATCAGGAAATTACTATAATAACTGGTACATTCCCCCTACCAACACACGAACTACACCTTTCATTTCAAGCTCGAAAAGAATCGTATTCATTTTCTGCACGGGAATATCCGCTTCAACTACTAATGTATTAATCTGTAAATCACCTCGTTTCTCAAGAATTTCAATAACCTTTTGCTCCTCTTCAGACAAATCAAGAAAAAGACTACGCTGCACATTTGCCACTTTTGCCGAATGAGCACTAACCTCCCAGCCCATAGCCTTCACAAAATCTTCGGCTGATAATAACAAAGAAGCTCTGTTTTCTCTGATTAACAAGTTGCATCCTTTTGAATATTCATCATTCACGCGACCGGGGAAAGCGAAACAGTCGCGATGATAACCTTCGGCAAGTTCGGCTGTAATCAGTGAACCGCCTTTCTCTGCTGATTCAATGACAATTGTAGCATCACACATGCCGGCAACAATACGGTTTCGACTGATAAAATTATGGCGGTCGGGATTGGTGCCGGACAGAAATTCGGTCAGTAATCCCCCTTTTTCAAGCATGTCAACAGCTGTTTTCCGGTGGACATGAGGATAAATACGATCCAGCCCATGAGCTAAAACACCTACTGTAGGTAATTCATTGGCCAAAGCTTCACGATGCGCATGAATATCGATTCCATAAGCAAGACCGCTGACTACAAGCACTTCAGGACAAAGTGCTTTCAGATCCCGCAGAAAAGAGGCGCAGATTTGTGTCCCATAATCAGTAGCATTACGGGTTCCTACCATATTCAGGATATGAAGGGAATTTAGATCGGCATTTCCTTTAAAGAAAAGAACGACAGGAGCATCTTCACATTCCCGCAAACGAGAAGGATAAGCCTCATCATGAAAGGACAGACAAGAGATCCGGTTCTTCCGGATAAATTCATATTCTTGTTCAGCGCGGAGCACAGCTTGCGGACAATCCAATGCCTCTATCACCCGTTGACTTACTTCTGGAATACGTTCCGGTATTTCTTTGCGCAGACGGAAGACATCAACGGCATTACCCATTCCATCTATCAAATGTTTTGCTCCTATGTGCCCGATACCGGGCACCATTGTCAGAGCAATACTATAAATTTGTTCTTCTTCGGAGCTGTTCATTTCAGGTAAGGCGCAAAGACATTATCGAACAATTCGCTGTCACTTAAACGTCCGTTTACCACACATACCGTCTCAACAGTGGATTTCACTACTACTTTATTATCATTCTTACGGAAGATATCCTGATAAAACACATATTTGATACCTTCCTTTTTCATATATAGTTTCGAGACAAACTCATCTCCGCTTTTCAATGGAGTCTTGAATGCCATACTAATACGTGCCACTACCGGATCAACTCCCTGCTCATGAAGTGCAGCAAAACTGATACCCACCGAAGTCAGAAACTCGTGACGGGTATGTTCCAGATAGTGCTGATAATTGGCATTATTGACAATACCTTGAAGGTCACATTCGTAATCGCGAACCTTCATTTCCAATTCATAGATATAGTTCATTTAAATTGAGAATTAAAAGTTGAGAAATAACAGTTAGCCTCTTTTTTGCTCAATGTCGAGTCCTTTGAACTTCCTCAATTCTTCGGTCGATACCAGTTTATACAGCTTGTCACTGGGACGTATCTTATCCGATTTCATGGAGAAATGCTGTCCCTTCTTCACTGTTTGCACAGATTCCAAGTCAACACGAGCTTCTTCCAAAGTCATAAATAGGGCACCGGTAGTCGGCCCTGTAATGAGAAGCTTATCGCCTACACTTACTTCAGCCGCTTCTACCAGGAATTCGGAAACTCCGATATTAGAGAAGTATTTGACACCTTTACCTACATAAATCTTACGTTCCGTAGCTGCCGAACCATAATTCCTGGTCCATTCGCCCAAACGCTGTCCCAAGTAATATCCATCCCAGAAGCCACGGTTGAATACGGTTTTCAGGCGTTCATCCCAAGCCGCAATCTTTTCATCGGTGAATGTTCCATCCAAATAAGCCTTGATAGCTTCTTTGTAACATTCAACCACTGTACGTACATATTCAGGTCCACGGGCACGGCCTTCAATCTTGAATACACGTACACCGGCATCCAACATTTTATTCATAAAATGGATGGTCTTCAAGTCTTTGGGAGACATGATATATTCGTTATCAATATCCAGTTCCACATCCGTTTCCTTATCACGAACCGTGTAAGAACGACGACATACCTGCATACAAGCACCGCGATTGGCCGAATGATTCATCTCATGTAAAGAGAGATAGCATTTACCCGATACTGCCATACAAAGCGCGCCGTGGCAGAACATTTCGATACGAAGTTGTTCGCCGCTCGGACCACAAATATGTTCTTCCTGTATCTGACGATAAATCTCGGCCACCTGTTCCAGATTCAACTCACGGGCCAATACTACCACATCTGCAAATTGCGCATAGAATTTCAAGGCCTCCGCATTGGAGATATTCAACTGGGTGGAAAGATGCACCTCCTGTCCTATCTGACGGGCATAATTCATCACTGCCACATCAGCTGCAATCACCGCAGAAATTCCCGCTTCCTTGGCTGCGTCGACAATGGTATGCATCAGAGGGATATCTTTATCATAGATAATCGTATTGACCGTCAGGTAGCTCTTCATCCCGTGCTCGTCACACGTACGGGCTATTTCCCGCAAATCATCAATCGTGAATGTATTAGCCGAACGGGCACGCATATTCAGGTTTTCTATACCGAAATAGATAGAATCGGCACCTGCCTGAATGGCCGCAGCAAGAGATTCGCGCGAACCCACAGGAGCCATTATTTCAAAATCTTTCAAACTAAGACTCATAGAATATATACTTATTTGTATCAGTTAAGCAAATGAATGCGTACAAAGGTAGGCTTTTTTCCGTATTTTTGCAGCGAAAACAAGAAGTTACTTCAATCATAAACAGTAAATAGCAGATTCATATATGAAGATAGACCAAATAGATTTAGGAAAACACCCCATCTTACTTGCCCCGATGGAGGATGTAACCGATCCGGCTTTCCGCCTGATGTGCAAGAAATTCGGAGCAGATATGGTGTACACCGAGTTTGTATCGAGTGACGCACTGATACGTGCTGTCAGCAAGACTGCACAGAAACTAAGTATCAGCGACGCAGAACGTCCTGTCGCCATCCAGATATACGGGAAAGATACAGAGACAATGGTGGAAGCTGCCAAGATTGTAGAGCAGGCACAACCTGACATTCTGGATATTAACTTCGGATGTCCCGTGAAAAGAGTAGCTGGAAAAGGCGCTGGAGCAGGTATGCTACAAAATATCCCCAAGATGCTGGAGATCACCCGTGCTGTCGTAGATGCGGTGAAAATACCCGTAACAGTGAAGACTCGTTTGGGATGGGATGCAAACAATAAAATAATTGTAGAATTAGCGGAACAGTTGCAAGATTGTGGCATAGCCGCATTGACTATACATGGCCGTACCCGCGCACAAATGTATACCGGAGAGGCGGATTGGACACTGATAGGCGAAGTGAAGAATAATCCGAGAATGCATATTCCCATTATCGGCAATGGAGACGTGACCAGTCCTCAACGCTGTAAGGAGTGTTTTGACCGTTATGGAGTAGATGCTGTGATGATCGGTCGCGCCAGCTTCGGTCGTCCATGGATATTCAAGGAAGTAAAACACTATTTAGAGACAGGTGAAGAATTACCTCCACTTAGTTTTGAATGGTGTATGGAAGTACTTCGTCAGGAAGTGGTAGACAGCGTTAATCTGCTCGATGAGCGTAGAGGTATTTTGCATGTACGCCGTCATCTGGCCGCAAGCCCTCTATTCAAGGGAATCCCTAACTTCCGCAACACACGTATTGCGATGTTACGGGCAGAAACAAAAGAAGAGCTTTTCCGGATATTTGATGAAATCACTTCCCAACGCAAAGAAAATCCGGAAATTTAAATCAGCACCTATTATATCTATTCTTCAGGAACTTGTACTTGTTCCTGAAGAATAACATGATCTAATTAAAACGTCAAGGTCTTTGGTTTCTATTTAAACATCGGCTGCGCAAACCACTTTTTGAACATCCAGGTTACGACTACATACAATAGGAATGCAGAGAAGAAACCAACAATGGCATCAATCACATAATGCGCCTGAATATATACGGTAGCCCCACAGAGCAACATATAGAAAGGTATAAGACAGGCAAACAACTTCTTGCTGCCACGCCAAGCCATAATCATCAGAATAGTAGAAATGCCTACATGCGAACTGGGGAATGCCGCCGTAGGGCGTTCACCCACTTGCTGCGAGCCTTCCACCAAACTATAAAAAAATCCGTGCTGATAGCCCGGTCCGGGAAGCAACTCCTGATTATAATTGAAATAATCATCAATAGCAGGGAAAATACCTTTAGATACATTATCAATACCAATGGCAGGAAAATAGAATTGAGGGCCTGCAACAGGAACGAATATATAAATCAGATAGTAAATAAAGAAAGAAGTGACAAGCACAAAAGACATCTTCTCGAACCACTCAAATTTATAAATGAAATAGAATAGAGCCACAATCAGCATCATCGGATAATAAAAGAAATATCCCATATTGAATGCCTCGCTGACTATAAGATGTGGAAACGTATGGCAGAACCAAATAGCAGGCTGACCATTGAAAATAAACTGTTCGGCAGTTGCAAATACATGATCTAAATTCGGAAAGAAACGATTGAACTCGAAAGTATCCGGATACCAGTAAGACAGCAGACTCATCTGAATAACAATACGCACAAACGCCGAAAATTTACAGGGAGCAAGACGATAAAGATACATCAATAAAAAAGTCATTGCCGCGATCATCGCCCTATCCAGCAACATGTGCCATGGATGATCCATCCGCTGAAACAGGAACAGAATCAATATGGAAGTCAACAGATTATAAATCAATGTAATCTTTTCCACAGCAAACAACCCTTTCCGGGTTTCTATGCGCTTAAATAAGTCTAAAGCCATCCTTCATTTTTATACCAGGCAATGGTTTCCCGAACTCCCTTTTCCAAATCATATTCGGGCACATACCCCAGTTCATCCATTACCGGGGTTATATCGCATTGCCAGTTGCGTTGTTTCATTATCTTATATTTATCCGAATTCAGGGTACTGCTCCTCCCGGAACGTGTAGCAATGAATTCAGCGAACAAAGATATAACTTTTAGCACAATTAATGGACATTTCAAGTGAAGAACAAACGGATTACCCAATTCTTTTTGTATCAGATCCGAAAAGGCACGGCTTTTATAAACTTTCCCGTCTGTCAAGAAATACGCCTTACGAACTACTTTTTTCTCTATTCCTAGGAAAATAGCCTGCACAATGTCTTTTACATACACAAAAGTCAAATCCTGACGACGGAAACCGACCGAGAAATCAACGTGTTTCTGGATAGACTTTGCCATCAGATAGTAATCAGCTTCACGAGGTCCATAGACTCCTGTAGGACGATAAATGACATAAGGGAAACCGGGCATACTCTGAATATACAACTCCGCTTTCAGTTTACTCAATCCATAAGCAGTATTGGGTACCGCAGGGTCGTCCGCTTTTATCGGAGTATAGTCCTTCTCACGTACAGGTCCGAACACACTCAATGTACTGATATAGATAAACTGTTTCGGAACCATATTCAGCTCCTTCAACGTATCGATAAAATATTTGGTCTGAAGATAATTTACATAGTCAAAAGAGTGCTTGTCGGGGCACTTTGTAACACCGGCACAATGAATGATATAATCAAATTTGTTGTAAGTGCCTTTATGCCCGGAGAGTTGGGCACGAAGTTCATTAGGGTGCGCAAAATCCAGTTCCAGAAAGTGGATTTTCCGGTTTTTCAAATACCGCTTGCTACTCGTAGAACGAATCCCGGCCCACACACCAAACTTTCGCTTCAACGCTTCCTCCACGATGAAACTGCCGATAAAACCACTCGCGCCTGTAATTAAAATACTCTCCATTATTACTTTTCAGGTCCTACATGAATATTAATTGAAAAAATATGATGCCACAAAGATACGATAAATATAAAATAAAAGCCATTTTGCTTTTCTCAATTATTATTTGTTTATTTGCAACGCGATTTATTTACTATTCAACACTTTTAAAGCACGTGGAAGATAAGGCCGATTTTGATTTTCTTTTTAAAGAGTACTATCCTCAACTTTATTATTATGCATTTCACCTGATTAATAATATGGAGGCTAGCAAGGATATCGTAAGCGACGCCTTCGAATTTATTTGGGCCAATTATGCAAAAATAGATAAAGCCACGGCTAAATCTTATCTATACATTTACGTTCGCAACAAAAGCATTGACTTCCTGCGACATCAGAATACACATGAACAGTATGTACAAATCTATTCCGAACTGACCAAAAGTTATGTTGAAACGGAATATCTGGAGCAAGATGAAAGAATGATGCATATCAGCAAGGCAATGGAAAAACTGACTCCACATACCAGGCATATTTTAGAAGAATGTTATATTCAGCGCAAGAAATATCAGGAAGTAGCAGAAGAATTAAATATCAGTGTCAGTGCAGTCAGGAAGCATATTGTGAAAGCATTACAGGTGATACGTGAAGAATGTGCAAAAAAATCATAAATCAGGTATCTTTATTTTATGATTAAACGTAATATAAATAAGTATGATACAGTCAAACAGTGATGAATAAAGATATTGACAATATAAATAATACAGATGAATCTGTAGAGAAGGCGCTCGACATCATGGAGAGTTCTTCAGAGATAAACGACGAACAGCTGCAGGAGATGCTTAAAGATAAAGAAGTCCTGCAAGCTTGTCGCGACATCATGGATAGTAGTCTTTTCCTACAACAAAAAGGAGGAATAGAACTTCCTAATGTAGAAATGGAATTGGAGCGATTCAAGAAAAAACAACATTCGACACGAATGCGTTCCAATCTCTGGAAGATAACTATCGGAATAGCCGCCATGATTACCGTTCTATTCGGGAGTTACTATTTAATTAATAGCCTGACAACCCCTGCACTCGAACCAATCACTGTATTCACTGCTGATACTACTCCCCAACATATTGTTTTGCAAAAAGATGACGGAGAAAAAATTGTGTTAGACGAACCGCAGTCAAACAATCAAGTCCTGCCTAAAACCGCCATCGCAAAGTCTGAAAAAAAAGAGCTGGATTATAGGCAAGTCATCTCAACAACTACACAGACACATGTACTTACCGTACCACGAGGTGAAAGTTTCAAAGTGGTATTATGTGACGGCACAGAAGTCTGGCTGAATGCTAATAGTAATTTTGTTTACCCTACAGCCTTTATTGGCAACGAGCGTATCGTTACTTTAGAAGGCGAAGCTTATTTCAAGGTGGCCAAAGACGCCAAGCATCCCTTTATTGTAAAAACCAAGACAGTCCAAACCCGCGTTCTCGGCACGGAATTCAATATACGTAGCTATACTCCCGAAGATACTCATGTAGTACTTATTAACGGGAAAGTAGAAGTAAGTAACACAAAAGGAGGATCATATACCCGACTATATCCGGGAGAAGACGCACACCTGCAATCTGATGGAAATTTCGTTCTAACAGAAGTAGACTTAGACTCTTACGTCTATTGGAAAGACGGCTATTTCTATTTTGACAATATTACATTGAAAGATATTATGCAAAACTTAGGACGCTGGTACAATGTAAACATAGAATTCAGAAACAAAGGAGCAATGACGTATAAAATGCACTTCATATCCGATCGCACTAAAGATTTAGAGCACACAATCTCATTGCTTAACAGAATGAAAAAAGTCACTGTCACCTTGCAAGGCAATACGCTTACCATAGACTAGGTTTTTATTGCATAAGTATAACAAATCTATGCAATAAACAACAAAATATCACTTTTATTAAAAAATAAATCGCAAAAGGGGTATCCATTTTCTTTTCTCATACGCATTAGTTATATAAACATATCCAAATAGTGTTATTAAAAACAAACGTATGAGAAATAATTGGAACTTATTTATTGTGTGTTTTCTATGCGTATTGTGCTTCCAGCCTTACCAAGTTAATGCTCAAACGCAATCACAAAAGAAAATCACGATTGAGATTAGCAACGAACGATTGCCATCCGTACTTAAACGTCTGGAAAAACTCTCCGGCTACAAAATCCTATTTACGTATGACGATGTCAAGAAATTCACCGTTTCCGGCTCTGTCAAAGATAAGAGTATAGAGCAGACTCTCGATATTATCTTAGCCAATAAGCCACTAGAATACCATATTGAAGATCAATTTATCACAATTACTTCCAAAGGTCCTTCCAAACAAGCGAAAGTATTCAATGTAAAAGGAGTGGTAATTTCCGGTGATGACGGACAGCCTCTCATCGGTGCAACTGTTGTCATCAAGGGAAGCAAGTCCGGTGTATTAACAGACATAGACGGAAAGTTTTCGATAGAAAATGTATCCAATAAATCCCTGTTACAATTTTCTTATATAGGAATGAAGCCACAAGATCTGACTCCTACCCCAACTATGAATGTTACATTAATGCCTGATGTACAAACTTTATCAGAAGTAGTAGTAACAGGTATGCAAAAAATGGATAAACGCCTGTTTACAGGAGCAACCAAACAATTGTCCGCAGATGAAGTGAAACTAGATGGTTTGCCTGATATCAGCCGTGGACTTGAAGGACGCGCCGCAGGCGTATCTGTACAAAATGTTTCCGGCACGTTTGGTACTGCCCCGAAAATCCGGGTACGCGGTGCCACATCTATTTTCG
Organism: Bacteroides sp. AM54-2NS; assembly: GCF_003602935.1. Lineage (NCBI taxonomy): Bacteria > Pseudomonadati > Bacteroidota > Bacteroidia > Bacteroidales > Bacteroidaceae > Bacteroides > Bacteroides sp. AM54-2NS. Next base: position 13,587 of record NZ_QTMZ01000042.1, on the reverse strand, counting down.
GTAGTTCAAAGCCATTATGGGTAGTAGATGGAGTCATCATGGAGGATGCTATTGACGTAGGTCCGGATGACTTATCTTCAGGAGATGCAGAGACGCTAATCAGTTCAGCCATTGCCGGGTTGAATTCAGATGATATCGAGAGCTTTCAAATATTGAAAGACGGATCAGCAACCTCTATCTATGGCGCACGAGCCATGGCAGGGGTTATTGTAGTAACAACCAAGAAGGGAAAAGCCGGCGTTAGCAAAATGAGCTATACCGGTGAATTTACAACCCGTATGATTCCCAGTTATAAAGAATTCAACATTATGAATTCGCAGGAACAAATGGGAATCTACAAAGAGATGGAGCAGAAAGGATGGCTTAATAACAGCGATACTTACCGTGCCAAAGATAGTGGTGTATATGGACGTATGTATCAATTAATCAATCAATATAACCCGGTTACAGGACAATTCGGACTTGCCAACACACCGGAAGCACGTAATGCTTACCTGCGCGAAGCGGAAATGAGAAATACCGACTGGTTCAATACCTTATTTTCCAACAACGTTACACAAAACCATTCGGTCAGCATCACTTCCGGAACTGAAAAGTCTTCATTCTATGCTTCATTAAGTGCGATGTCAGATCCGGGATGGTATAAACAAAGCGAAGTAAAACGTTATACTGCTAATTTAAATACAACATATAATATATATAAGAATTTATCTATAAACCTGATCTCCAGTGCTTCCTACCGTAAACAGAAAGCCCCCGGGACACTAAGTTCAGAGGTTAATGCAGCAAGTGGAGAAGTTACCCGTCAGTTTGACATCAATCCCTATTCGTATGCACTAAATACATCACGTGCACTAGATCCAACAGTTGACTATACAGCCAACTATGCACCGTTCAATATCCTCCATGAATTGGATAACAATTATATGGATTTGAATGTAGCTGATGTTAAGTTTCAAGGAGAAATAAAATGGAAAGCACTTCCGGAGTTAGAGCTAAGTGCATTAGGAGCAGTCAGATATCAGGCTTCTTCACAAGAACACAATATCAAAGATCACTCGAATCAGGCAACCGCTTATCGCACAGGAATGGACGACGCTACCATTCGTGACGAAAACAACTTATTGTATACCAATCCGGATAATCCGTATGCTTTGCCTATCAGTATACTACCGGAAGGAGGTATCTACCAGCGTAAGGACTATCGTATGTTGGGGGTAGACTTCCGTGCCACAGCATCCTGGAATCATTTATTTGCAGAAAAGCATATAACCAATCTTTTCGCCGGTATGGAAGTAAATGATTTGAAACGTATGCAGAATTATTTTCAAGGATGGGGAATGCAATATACAATGGGTGAAATACCATCGTATGTATATGAATTCTTCAAGAAGGGCATTGAATCCGGTGAAAGCTATTATGGATTAAACCATACAACAACAAGAAGTGTAGCAGGCTTTGCCAACGCAACTTATTCTTATGATGGACGTTATACAGTAAACGGAACATTCCGCTATGAAGGCACCAATCGCATGGGAAAAAGCCGTTCTTCCCGCTGGCTTCCTACATGGAATATGTCAGGAGCATGGAATGTACATGAAGAAAATTTCTTCAAGACATTCAGCTCTGTACTGTCACACTTAACATTCAAAGCATCCTACTCTTTAACAGCCGATAGAGGACCGGAATATGTGACCAACTCACATGCCATAATCACTAGTTATTCACCATTTCGTCCTTTCACCAGCGGACAGGAAACAGGACTTTATGTATCTGATCCTGAAAACAGTGAATTAACCTACGAAAAAAAGCATGAGTTGAACATCGGTGCCGACATGGGATTCTTAGACAACCGGATCAATTTTTCGATCGACTGGTATAAACGCAACAACTATGACCTGATTGGTATTACCCCGACACAAGGAGTAGGCGGTTCTATCTACAAATATGCCAATATAGCTTCCATGAAATCACATGGTATCGAGTTCACCATCTCAAGTAAGAATATCCAGTCGAAAGACTTTTCATGGCATACAGACTTCATCTTTTCCAAAGCAAAAAATGAAGTTACGGAACTGATGCCCGTTCCAGCGTAATGGATTTAGTTTCAGGTTACGGTTTTGCCCGTCAGGGTTACCCAGTACGTGGTTTGTTTTCCATTCCATTTGTCGGTCTAAATTCAAATGGTATCCCGATGTATAATATCAATGGAAAAATAACCAGTACCGATATTGATTTTCAGACACGTGACAACATAGACTACCTAAAATATGAAGGTCCTACTGATCCTACCATAACAGGAAGTTTTGGTAATATTTTCACTTATAAAGCATTCAAACTGAATGTATTCATCACCTATTCATTTGGTAATGTAGTACGTTTGAATCCATGTTTCAGCTATCAATACAGCGACTTATCTTCTATGCCACGCGAATTCAAGAATCGCTGGACAGTGCCAGGTGATGAGAAACGCACGAATATCCCCGCTATTATCTCGAAACGCCAATATGAAGATAATAAAGATTTAATGTATGCATATAATGCCTACAATTATTCTACAGAACGAATTGCCAAGGGAGACTTTATCCGTATGAAAGAGATATCCTTGTCCTATGACTTCCCCCAATCATGGATTGCACCAGCAAAGATATCTAATTTATCTTTGAAACTTCAGGCTACCAATTTATTCCTGATTTATGCAGATAAAAAACTCAACGGACAGGACCCGGAATTCTTCAATACCGGTGGAGTAGCTTCCCCTGTACCTCGTCAGTTTACATTGACTCTTAGATTAGGATTTTAACCATTCAGATAATTATAAAAATGATGAAATACAGAAACGTCTTATATACAACACTCATTTCAGCTCTATGCTTGGGAACAACTTCCTGTAGTGACTTTTTAGATGAAATGCCGGATAACCGAACCGAATTGACTACTGAAGAAAGTATTACTAAAGTTCTGGTATCTGCATATCCTATGACTACCAACTGCCACATAGGAGAATTTTACAGTGACAATATCGATGAAAATAGCAGAGCATACAGCTACCTTTTTCGATTAAACGAACATTTGTACCGTTGGCAACAAACGACTGAAGAAAATCAGGACTCTCCTCATGCTTTATGGAATGACTGTTATAACTCGATTGCATCAGCCAACCAAGCCTTGGCGGCTATTGAGCAGATGGGAAATCCTCAATCATTATCAGCCCAAAAAGGCGAAGCTTTGATATGCCGTGCATACAATCATTTTGTATTAGCTACCACATTCTGCAAAGCGTATGGTACAAATGGGGACAAAGACTTGGGTATACCTTACATAAAAGAACCGGAAACATCTGTAAATCCACAATACTCACGCGGAACAGTTGCTGAAGTATACAAAAATATTGCAGCCGATTTAGAAGAAGGGCTACCTTTAATTGATGACAATATTTACTTACGGGTAAAATATCATTTTAATAAAAAGGCCGCTTATGCATTTGCAGCCCGCTTTTATCTATATTATACACAACCGGATTTTTCCAACTGTCAGAAAGTTATCAATTATGCCAATATAGTACTCGGTAATAATGCGTCCCAATATTTACGTGACTGGGCTGCATTAGGAGCTTTATCTCCCAACAAAAATATACAGCCGAACGCTTATGTAGATGCAGATAACCGTGCCAATCTAATGGTAATATCAGCAGCTTCATATTGGCCATTGGTTTCCGATCCGGGTTATGCCAACTGCGAGAGATATTGCATGAACAATATTACTGCTTCGGAAAGTTGTAAATCCGAAGGTCCATGGGGAGATCAGTCAAGTTATCATCAGATCCCATTTTCACCCGGTGGCTCTATAAAGAACGGATTCCGCCGCTTAGTAATCTATCAGCAATTCACGTCGGGCAACAGTTGGGTCGGCTATATGCTGTATCCTGCTTTTACCACCGATGAAGCATTGCTTTGCCGGGCTGAAGCCTACACGTTACTAAAACGTTATGACGAAGCTGCCGCCGATATAGATGCCTGGCAGAAAGCCTTTACAAAAAACACCCAAACTTTGACCAAGGAGACAATCAATGATTTTTATGCCCGACTAAAATATTACACGCCGGAAGCTCCGACAGTAAAAAAGGAATTGCATCCGGATTTTGTAGTAGAAAAAGGAATGCAGGAGAATCTAATACATTGTATTCTACATGCAAGACGTCTGCTAACCTTAGAAGAGGGGCTTAGATGGCAAGATATAAAACGCTATGGCATTATAATCTACCGCCGCTATTATGAAGGTTATACCTTGGTGAATATCACCGACAAGATGGACACAAATGACCCCAGACGTGCAATTCAGCTACCGGCCAGTGTCATTACAGCAGGTATGCAACCAAATCCAAGAAATGACTAAATAACTTTAGGAGGAAAAAAATATGAAGAAATACATCATATATAGTTTAATCATGACATTGACCTGTGGACTGGGTGCTTGCAACAATGACGAAGACGTAGACAAAGCAAACAGCATTTTCTCCACAGAAGAAGTAGATCGTAGCCCATTCGACAAGTGGATATTAGGCAATTATACCCATCCATACAACATTGCATTAAAATATCGCATGGAAGATAACGAGAGCGACATGACACACGTATTAGCACCTGCCGAATACAAAAAGTCTGTGGTACTGGCCAAAATTATCAAACATGTGTGGCTGGAAGCATACGATGAAGCAACAGGCAATCCGAACTTCTTACGCCAATATATTCCTAAGACAATCCACTTTATCGGTTCCCCCGCCTATGAAGACAATGGAACTATGGTATTAGGAACAGCTGAAGGCGGCATGAAAATTACATTATACAATGTAAATGACATCAATCCCGACCAAATAGATATTAACCTGTTAAACGACTACTATTTCCAGACAATGCACCATGAGTTCGCACATATTCTGCATCAAACTAAAAACTACGATCCGGCCTTTGACCGTATTACGGAAAATGCCTACATCGGTAGCGACTGGTATATGGTGGGAGCCGACCGCAATGCATGGCAACAAGGATTTGTCACTCCTTATGCAATGAGTGAATCACGTGAAGATTTTGTGGAGAACATCGCAGTGTATGTCACAAATACCAAAGACTACTGGAATAACATGCTGCAAAATGCCGGTGAAAACGGCCGTGCACTCATAAAGCAGAAATTCGAAATAGTCTATAGTTATATGGAACAAACCTGGGGAATCAATCTGGACGAATTACGCGAGATTGTTCTACGACGCCAGGATGACATAGCAAACGGCTATGTAGACTTAAGTATTATTGAATAAAATATGAAAATTATGAAGAAATATCTATCCATATACACACTTCTGGCATTGGCCTGCATTGTTTTGCAATCTTGTCTTTTCTCCGAAGAAGAAATATTCGACGAATCATCTGCCAATAGAGCCACAGCCGATGTAATCAAATGCCAGGAGATTCTTAAAGATGTGCCGAACGGCTGGAAACTGGAATATTACATAGGAAGCAACTATTCTGCAGGTGCAGTCACTTTACTAATGAAATTTGACGGGAAGCAGGTAGAAATGGCTTCGGAAACAGGCGCAGAAAGCTATAAACCGGGAACTATAATAACCTCTCTGTATCAAGTAAAATCGGAACAAAGCACAATGCTCACTTTCGACTCATACAACCCACTGATCCATATGTTTTCAGGTCCTTTAGGCCTGAACATGAACCTAGGAGGGGATTACGAGTTTATTATAATGAGCGCAACTCCCGACAAAGTAATTCTGCAAGGAAAAAAATACAAAAACATAATGGAGATGACGCCTATGCCCAAAGATATACCATGGCGTATTCAGATTGAAGATATCATTAACATTGAGAAAGATGCTTTTCTAAATACATACCGCATGGAGAAAGGCGGACAAGTACTGAATTACTTTATACGCAACAATGGCACAATGGCTACATTCTCCGCTTACAGCGCCGATTATAGTAGTGCAAGAAGTTTACCCTATATCTACACAGAAAAAGGATTAAAGTTACAATCCCCGTACAATGTCAACGGACTTGAAGTCCAAAACTTCAAATGGGATAGAAAGTCCAGACTATTTGTTTGTACCGACGCAGGAGCAACTGACATCGTACTTAAAGAATATTATCCCGAAAACTATCTACAATATGAAGACTATATCGGTACCTACACTGCAACGATTGACGATTATGACGAAGGGCCAACTTCGCAATCTGTAACCATCTCTCCTAAAGTCAGAGGAGAAAGTTATACACTGAAAAGTATTGGCGGATTCAACTTCACCCTCCAGTATGACAAAGCCAGCGGAAAACTAGTTTTAGATTCACAAAGTATAAGTTCGACTTCTTCATCGTCTTATTACTTTGCGTGCGCGGCAGGTGTGGAAGGCTATGCCCACACAGAATTAAGTCTGCCATCACGCCTACGCAACGGATTGATAAATGTGACGACAAACAGCAACCCTTTCACTTTTTACTTTGCGGATAAAGCAAGCCAGGAAATTACATCATTAATAATCTGGGCTTATTCATCTGATGAATATTCAACCTCCGGACTAATGGGTTACTGGAGCTGGTATAACTCAATCTTAATGGTAAAAGAAAACGAAAGTAATTAATACGATTATGAGAAAGCTTTTTAATATATTCTTATTTGTACTTTGCATCGTAGCAATAGCGGGATGCAACGATACGGAAAGCAGCGAATCCAAGTTAGAAATCAAAGCTGTAAATACTAATTTCCAAGCTACCGGCGGAAAAGGATACATACAACTTCAGTCAACAGGGAATATAACAGCAGATGTTGACGTCGATTGGTGTGTGCTGAAAGAAGTAAATCCTAATGAAGTGGTATTCGAAGTAAAAGAAAATACCGGGTACTCCGGTAGAAATGCTTTATTGACAATCAGTAACGGAGTAGAGACAGAAGCATTCAACATCAATCAATCCGGAGCTGTTTTCATCTTCGGCAAAGACGAATGGATGCTCCGTACCGACAATAAAGCAGCTACTCTGCCAATAAAACTACAAAGTTCTTTCGATTATACAATAGACATACCCGCAGAAGCTCAAGAATGGTTGTCATTTGAACAGAATGCGAAGGGAATAAATTTCAAGGTAAAAGAAAATACCTCCGGAAAAATGAGAGGAGCTATTGTCAATGTGGCAGCAAAAGACAGATCGGCTTCTTATCAGGTAATACAATATGATGTTGACGAACTTACCGGAACCTGGCAAGGCATGTTTTCAGACGGGCAAATGAATTACGGTTTGAAAGATGTCAGCATTGAAAAACAGGAAGACGGAACATACCTGCTTTCAAACATTCTAACCGGATTGCCTTACAAACTGAAAGCAAAAGCCATAGACAATTGCCTGGCTTTTGGAGCCGGTCAAAACCTAGGAGTCTTCGAGGACAATTTATATCTCTCATTCGAAATTCTTAGCTCTGACCTATATTATGTAAAAGATCCTTCTGTAACAATCTCATTAGGCCCCGTAATGTTAACAGACGGAACATTCGTTTTCGCTTTTTCCGGAATAAAAGAGAGTGATCCTTTCGGTTTTGTTTTCCGGGTATATGAAGATGCAAAACTACAGAAGGTTATAGACAATCTGTCCATTTTTATTAATTGTATTCTATTTAAAGAAGACATAATCCAATAACATATGAAAAAGATACTATTAACTAGCTTTATCGTGGCATTAGGATTACTTGGTGCAAGCTGTAAAGATGACAACAGCACCGCAGGCGGAGGAGGAGAAATACTTCCGGACCAACAGGTAAGCTGTGAGATATTTATGCCGACTAACGGAGAAACCGTTATAATATCAGACAAACTGATTATCAGAGGAGAAGGAACGACTAACTATGGTAAAATTATCTCCGCTGAACTTAAAGTAGGAGGAGAAGTTATTACCGACATAAGTTCGGTTCCATTCTACTATGAATACACTTTCCCCAAGGAAGCTGAACCAGGAAAGTTGAAAATTGAATTAGCAGTCAAAGGAGATCATGAAGGCAGTGCTTTGGCAACTATTACTGTCACAACAGAACTCGGTGACAGACCTGCACCACCTCAAATCGGAGAAGACCTCACAGATACACGTGATGGAAATGTATACAAGACGGTACAACTTGCAGACCAGTTATGGATGGCAGAAAATTTACGCTATTTACCGGAACAGAATTTTGATATATCGTCAACAGATCCCAAATATTATGTCATGTTCGACAGTGATATCAAAACAGAATTGGGAAAAGCTTATTTGAAAGCTTATGGAGCCTACTATAACTTACCTGCAGCACTTCAAGGCGAAACAGCGTTAGGAGAAGATGAAACACGGAATATAAAAGGTGTTTGTCCTGACGGATGGCATATTCCTTCACAAAAAGAATGGCAGACATTATCTAAATATGTTTTAGACTCCGGCATGGCCGCTATCATGAATGATGGTCAGGTAGACGAAACAGCCATAGCAAAAGCTTTAGCTTCAACAACAATGTGGATGCTGCCGGAATATACAGAAATAGAACCTCAACCAACTTGGGTTGGCGTAGAAATGGAAAAGAATAATGCAACCTTATTCAACGGTTTACCCATCGGATTCCGTGCATGTGCAGGTGACGAAGACTGGATGCATACCTGCTACAGTGCCGGCTGGTGGAGCTCGACAGCCGGAGTACAAATGGGACCTGAATTCGGTATCACCGTACGTTTATGGTCAGACCTCCACACATTTGTAACCAATGCAGAATTCAATCCCGGAGTAGGTCTTCCTGTCCGTTGCATCAAAGACTAACTATTATATTATTACTCACTAAATATAAATACATTTATGAAAAAATTTGGATTCTTTTTATTCGCAGTCTTAGGACTAATTGCTTGTAGTGACGACAACAACGACCCTACTCCCGAGCAACATGTAACATGCTCCATATCTGCACCTGCTGAAGGAGCTACGGTAAACATTGCAGAAAAAATGACAATCAAAGGAGAAGCTACGATTGACTTTGGTGAAATCTCAAACGTCACATTAAAAGTAGGAGGCAAAGCTATATCAGAAGTTACCGCAGTGCCTTTTAGCTATGACTATACGTTTGAAGCCAACCAAGCTGAAGGAGCACTGAAAATTGAATTAACTGTCAAAGGCGACCAAGGCACTACGGCAACAAGTGAAGTTAATGTCACATTACAAAAAACAAAACCAACTCCTGAACCGGAAGAAGGAAAAATGATTGACCCACGAGACAATCATGAATACAAAATTGTTACGATTGGTGAACAAATATGGATGGCAGAGAACTTGGCCTATTTACCATCAGTTAGCAAACCGGAAGCTGCCGCTACTAGTGATGGAGATCCACTCTATTTTGTTTTCAACTATGATGGCGAAGATGTAAATGCAGCTAAAGCACGAAAGAATATAAAACATACGGAGTCTTGTATAATTGGTATGCCGCTATGAACCAAAAGAATGCAACAGGTGGAGATGCAGAAGCCATACCAAGTGGTATCCAAGGAATCTGTCCTAGCGGATGGCACCTGCCAAGTAAAGCAGAATGGAAAAAGCTAGAAAGTTTTGTTGCTAGTGAATTAGCACCAGTTGAAGGTAACGTATGGACAGATGAGGATGGAAATAAGTACTCTGATAAAGATTGTAAAAACGTCTGGTCAGCATTAACAGGAAAACTTGATACTGACGGTTGGGGAGAATCTGGCATGATAGATGAAAATCCTGACCTTGCTAATGGCCCGCGTGATACCTATGGCTTTAATGTTATACCTGCTGGACAATGCTATCATAGTGGAGGTTTTGAAACACCTAAGTCAAAGAGTAGAACAGATTTTTGGAGTACAGACCAAGCTACTTATGGAGCAGGAACTGTATATTTCAGTAATATGAGCTATGGATTAGGTTATTCTTCTGATAAAGGAGGAATACAAGAAAAACGCGGTCTTTCGGTACGTTGCGTAAAAAATTAGTTATAAACAAGTATTCATCAATTAGTTCATTACAGAATTAATAAATTCTCTCTTAAAGATAAGGGAAGCGTGTCAAGAGATATACTTCCCTTTTTATGTGCCTCTCTACACAGGAAATAGTGAAAATGCAATATGTAATTATGACCATAACGAAGGTATTCTAATTTTATTCTCTCTCTCTTTATAAACCCGACCAGCCTCCTTTTCCGAATTGATTCAGAAAAGGAGGCTTTCTGTTTCAAAATCTATGAAATATCAAGTAACACAAAAAGTTTTGTCCTCATTCAGAACTATCAAGTCCAAAAATTTGTTTACTTTGTAGGTTGAACTACTAATAAATTCCATATAATATGGCAAAAAAGAAAGAAAAGAAAGAGAAAAAGGCCGGCAAAAGAATGAGTAAGAAAGAGCTGGCAGCATTATTAATAGACTTTTTCCATGCCAAATCCAGCGAGACCTTGAGTATGAAATATATATTTTCAGAACTGCGTCTCACCACCCATCCGCAGAAAATGCTATGCGTCGATATATTACATGACCTTTTAGCTGACGATTATATTTCCGAAATAGAAAAAGGAAAATTCCGTCTCAACAATCATGGAACGGAGATGACAGGCACTTTCCAACGGAAAAGCAATGGTAAGAATTCATTTATTCCTGAAGGAGGAGGCGAACCGATATTTGTGGCCGAACGCAATTCGGCACATGCCATGAACAATGACAAAGTAAAAATTGCTTTTTATGCCAAACGGAAGAACAGAGAAGCAGAAGGAGAAGTAATAGAAATACTGGAACGTGCAAACGATACTTTCGTCGGCACACTGGAAGTAGCCAAGTCATACGCATTCCTGGTGACAGAGAACCGTACACTTGCCAATGATATTTTCATTCCGAAAGATAAGCTGAAAGGCGGTAAAACCGGAGATAAAGCCATTGTGAAAGTAACCGAATGGCCGGACAAGGCTAAGAATCCTATCGGACAAATAATAGATATATTAGGTCAGGCTGGTGACAATACCACAGAGATGCACGCTATTCTTGCGGAATTCGGTCTGCCGTATGTATATCCGAAAGCAGTAGAAACAGCAGCAGACAAGATTCCTGCCGAGATTTCAGCAGAAGAGATTGCCAAACGCGAAGATTTCCGTAAGGTAACAACTTTCACCATCGACCCGAAAGATGCCAAAGACTTTGACGACGCACTTTCCATCCGCAAACTGAAAGACGGATTATGGGAAGTGGGTGTACACATTGCCGACGTGACACATTACGTAAAAGAAGGAGGAATCATCGACAAGGAAGCAGAAAAACGAGCAACCTCCGTTTACCTGGTAGACCGTACCATTCCGATGCTTCCCGAACGGCTGTGTAACTTCATTTGTTCACTCCGCCCGAACGAAGAAAAACTAGCTTTCTCCGTTATCTTCGATATTACGGAAAAAGGAGAAATTAAAGACTCACGCATCGTACATACGGTTATCAACTCCGACCGTCGCTTCACCTATGAAGAGGCACAACAAATCATAGAAACAAAAGAAGGAGACTTCAAAGAAGAAGTGCTCACATTAGATACCATTGCCAAAGCACTGCGCGAAAAACGTTTCTCTGCAGGAGCCATCAACTTCGACCGCTACGAAGTGAAGTTCGAGATTGACGAAAAAGGAAAACCAATCAGCGTTTACTTCAAGGAGTCAAAAGATGCTAATAAACTGGTGGAAGAATTCATGTTGCTCGCTAACAGAACAGTGGCAGAGTTTGTAGGTAAAGTGCCCAAAAATAAAAAGCCCAAAGTGCTTCCCTACCGTATTCACGACCTGCCCGATCCGGAGAAGTTGGAGAACTTGTCACAGTTCATTGCCCGCTTCGGCTACAAAGTGCGCACAAGCGGAACGAAGACGGATATCTCCAAATCCATCAACCACTTATTGGATGACATTCACGGAAAGAAAGAAGAGAACCTGATAGAAACCGTATCCATCCGCGCCATGCAGAAAGCACGTTACTCAACCCATAACATCGGTCACTACGGACTAGCTTTCGAATATTACACTCACTTTACTTCTCCCATCCGCCGTTTCCCGGACATGATGGTACACCGTTTGGTGACGAAATATATGGACGGAGGACGCAGCGTATCCGAAGCTAAGTACGAAGACCTCTGCGACCACAGCTCGAACATGGAACAAATTGCAGCCAATGCCGAGCGTGCTTCCATCAAATATAAACAGGTGGAATTTATGAGCGAACGTCTGGGGCAGATTTACGACGGTGTAATCTCCGGCGTAACCGAGTGGGGACTTTATGTAGAACTGAACGAAAACAAATGTGAAGGTCTGGTCCCTGTTCGTGATCTGGATGATGACTACTACGAATTCGACGAGAAGAACTATTGTCTTCGCGGACGCCGCAAAAACAAAATATACAGTTTGGGAGACGCTATTACTGTTCGGGTAGCTCGTGCCAATCTGGAAAAGAAACAATTGGATTTTGAATTAATAGAAAAGTAAAAGTTTGAATATTCAAGCAAACTGAAAAGCTCATTCACCCCTGATAACATTAGTACAGAAATACGATTGATTAGATAAATCTGTGAAAGTAACGAGAAAAAAGTTCGCATAGATTTGTGTAATCAGTCGTAAGTCTGTACTTTAGCGTATCATTTTGATTATTCTTACTATTATAACATTCATATATCCATGAAGACTGTCATTATCGAAGACAAACAACGAATCGAGTCCATTATTCTGCATTGCGATGCCTGTTTTGTGGGCATTACAGATTTAGAAGGTAATCCCTATGTAGTTCCCATGAACTTCGGTTATGAAAATGGTATCATATATCTGCATTCAGGTCCCGAAGGCAGCAAGTTAGAGATGTTGGAACATAATAATAATGTATGCATCACTTTCAGCCTTGGACATAAACTTGTCTACCAACACGAAAAGGTAGCCTGCAGTTACAGTATGCGTTCCGAAAGCGCGATGTGTCGGGGGCAAGTGGAATTCATCGAAGAGATAGACGATAAACGCCGTGCACTGGATATCATCATGCGACATTATACAGACAACGCATTCAGCTATTCCGATCCTGCCGTACGTAACGTAAAAGTGTGGAAAGTAGCCGTCCGGCAGATGACAGGAAAAGTCTTCGGTCTGCGAGCCAACGAAAAGCCATAAAACAGTTTCCGGCTTTCGGCTAATGAATTTAACTTCATGCTCCACACCCGTTTAAGAAACGAATTCAGCATTCAAGAAGCATGACGGAGTATCTCCAAGCAAATTTCTCTAAACAAAAGTTTAGAACACTTTTACCCTCACACCCTCATCCTCTGCTTGTATCTCTTTATCCATCGGCATTACAGGTGTGAGGGTAAAGGTGATAGTAAGTGAGGGTAGGCAGTTACCCTCACCCTGTTTCATTCTAAATGTTGTCCTACTTCCTTGTATTACGTAGGAAGTGCAACCGATATATATCTATTATCCCTTCATTATCCATCCGTTAAACCACCGATATAGTTAATTCACCACAGCCGTGGGGAGATCTTCCCACAGCTGTGGTAACTTCTCTTCACGCTG
>NZ_QTMZ01000041.1:0-52636 GCF_003602935.1 Bacteroides sp. AM54-2NS | reverse complement strand
ACAATTATGCCCTTTCAGGGCGCAAATTCAGATTGTCGTTTTTACGTAGGGCGTTGCCCTACGCTATATAATTAAGCCCTTTCAGGGCACTCCGCAAAATTATCATTTAGCTCATTTCCGTACCGAAATGAACTATAATGGATTACCGGCTTATGTAGTTAATCAAAACAAAAGAAATAAACGTTAAGCAATTTTAAAAAGACCACTTCTTTTTAGGAAAGACCTTCTAATGGCCTGTCTTTTATATGTATTTGTCGATACACAAGACTATACAAAATCAGGTAGAAAAAGTTTGAATCATTTTCTACCTCATATAGAAGTTTATGATGAAAATATCAGTTATAAATATAAATAGTTGGCTAATTAATTACTATTTTTGACACGTAAATGAAAAACAGCGAATAACCCCTATTAAAAACTTAAAATATGATGAAGAAACTACTCACAGCCACTGCTATCGGCTTGGCTTTGTTAACTTGGCACACCAGTTGTACTCAACAACCAAAGGCTCCGGAAGCCTTTACTCCTATCAAAGTAGAAACTCCTGCCCGCCCTGCCGGACAAGAAGATGTAATCCAACTCGTTACTCCTAAAATTGATACCGTACGTGTTGGTTTCATCGGCTTAGGAATGCGTGGTCCCGGCGCCGTAGCACGCTGGACTCATATTCCGGGAACTAAGATTGTAGCGTTATGCGACCTGCTTCCCGAACGTGTTGAAAAATCACAAGAAATTTTGAAGAATGCCGGACTCCCTGCAGCTGCTTCTTACAGCGGAGAGGAAGATGCATGGAAAAAACTTTGCGAGCGGGATGATATTGATCTTGTATACATAGCTACAGACTGGAAGCATCATACTGCAATGGGTGTCTATGCCATGGAACATGGCAAGCATGTAGCCATCGAAGTTCCTGCCGCTATGACATTGGATGAAATCTGGCAGTTAATCAACACTTCTGAAAAGACCCGCAAGCATTGTATGCAGCTCGAAAACTGTGTATATGACTTCTTTGAACTGACTTCTTTAAATATGGCACAACAGGGCGTATTCGGAGAAGTGCTTCATGTAGAAGGTTCATATATCCACAACCTGGAAGATTTCTGGCCTGAATACTGGAACAACTGGCGAATGGATTATAATCACCTGCATCGCGGTGACGTATATGCGACTCACGGTATGGGCCCCGCTTGTCAGGTACTTAATATCCACCGTGGCGACCGTATGAAAACATTGGTATCTATGGATACGAAAGCTGTCAACGGACCGGCTTACATTAAGAAACAAACAGGAGAAGAAGTGACCGATTTCCAGAATGGTGACCAGACTTCGACCTTGATTCGCACAGAAAATGGCAAAACGATGCTGATCCAGCACAATGTAATGACACCCCGCCCATACAGCCGCATGTACCAGATAGTGGGAGCCGATGGCTATGCAAGCAAATATCCGATTGAAGAATATTGCCTGCGACCTACACAAGTTGATTCTAAAGATGTGCCTAATCATGAAAATCTGAATGCACATGGCTCTGTACCCGAAAATGTAAAGAAAGCTTGATGGACAAATATAAAGATCCGATTCACATAGAGTTGGAAGAAACTGCCAAGAAAGTAGGTGGTCACGGTGGTATGGACTTTATCATGGACTACCGTCTGGCATATTGCCTGCAAAATGGATTACCATTAGATATGGACGTTTATGACCTAGCAGAGTGGTGTTGCATGGCCGAACTTACCAGACTTTCCATCGAAAACAATTCTGCTCCGGTAGAAGTTCCCGATTTCACTCGCGGCGGATGGAATAAAGTACAAGGCTATCGTCACGCTTTTGCAAAATAAAACTGAATATATCCTTTTAGCACGAACATAATGAACCAATCCGGCTTCTCCCCCAAAGCCGGATTATTCATGGGTTCGTGTTTGAACATTTTATAGATTATCATAATCACTTTTATGAAAACAGCTATTCCAAAACCTTCTAAGCAAAGCATTATCCGTGAAGCCAGAGATTATGTAATGATTGCCATCGGCATGATTTTGTATGGCATCGGTTGGACCGTTTTTCTACTTCCGAACGATATCACTACCGGGGGAGTACCAGGTATTGCTTCTATTGTATATTGGGCTACGGGTTTTCCCGTACAGTATACGTACTTCAGCATCAACTTCTTTTTATTGCTACTGGCCCTCAAATTGCTGGGGATGAAGTTTTGCATTAAAACTATTTTTGGAGTATTTACCCTCACCTTCTTTCTGTCCGTCATTCAAAAGCTGACAGCAGGTTTCGGACTCCTTCACGACCAGCCCTTTATGGCATGTGTCATTGGAGCATCCTTCTGTGGAGGTGGTATAGGGGTTGCTTTTTCGGCAAACGGAAGCACAGGAGGCACGGATATTATCGCAGCCATCATCAACAAATACCGGGACATCACATTAGGAAGAGTCGTACTCATCTGCGATATGATTATTATTTCTTCCAGTTATTTTGTCTTAAAAGACTGGGAAAAAGTGGTATATGGGTTTGTTACTCTTTATATTTGTAGCTTCGTTCTCGACCAGGTAGTGAATAGTGCCCGTCAATCCGTACAGTTCTTTATCATATCCAATAAATATGAAGAAATAGGACGGCATATCAACGAATATCCACACCGGGGAGTTACGATTATCAATGCAACCGGCTTTTATACAGGACGAGAAGTAAAGATGCTGTTCGTATTAGCCAAGAAGAGGGAATCACCTATCATCTTCCGGTTGATTAAAGATATAGACCCGAATGCATTTGTGTCACAAAGTGCTGTCATCGGAGTTTATGGAGAAGGATTCGATCATATTAAAGTAAAATAAAAAAGAAATGAAAAACCAATATTGAGAAACATGAAATTTCGACCAACCCCCAATTTATTAACAGGCATTTTCATGGGAATATTTTCCCTGACAACATTTAATGTAATGGCTGAAAAAGCCGTGAAACCCTATTGGCAGGATGTGCAGGTAGTTGAAGTCAACAAAGAGTATCCACGCACTTCTTTTATGACATACAACAATCGCGCTGATGCTTGAGTGGCAAGTTCGAACGAAGCAAGTATTACCGCTTGCTGAACGGAACCTGGAAATTCTACTTTGTAGACTCTTACAAAAAGCTTCCCGACAACATTACTGACCCGAATACAAATACAGATTCGTGGAATGATATTCAGGTACCCGGCAACTGGGAAGTACAAGGACACGGAATAGCCATCTACACCAATCATGGTTATGAATTCAAGCCGCGCAATCCGCAACCTCCGGCTCTTCCCGAAGCGAATCCGGTGGGAGTTTACCGCCGGGATATTGATATTCCGGCAGATTGGGACGGACGGGATATCTACCTGCATCTGGCAGGAGCCAAGTCCGGCGTATATGTATATATCAACGGGCAAGAAGTTGGATATAGCGAAGACTCCAAAAATCCGGCAGAGTTTCTTATTAACAACTATGTGAAGCCCGGCAAGAACGTGCTTACCGTTAAAATCTTCCGCTGGAGCACTGGTTCCTATCTGGAATGTCAGGATTTCTGGCGCATGAGCGGTATTGAACGCGATGTTTATCTGTATTCACAACCTAAAGCAGCCCTCAAAGATTTCCGGGTGAAGTCTACCCTGGATGACAGCTACAAGAATGGAATCTTCAGCTTGAATGTCGATTTGAGAAATCACGAGAAGGCAGCAACTAATCTCACATTAGTTTATGAGCTATTGGATGCACAGGGAAAAGTAATCTCTACTGAAGAGAAGACCGCCTATATCCCATCGGACGAAGTACGTACACTTTCTTTCGATAAGAAGCTGGCAGATGTCAATACATGGACATCCGAACATCCGAATCTGTACAAACTACTGATGACCGTCAAAGAGAATGGCAAAATAAATGAGATTATTCCTTTTAATGTAGGATTCCGCCGTATTGAAATCAAACCTATCGAACAAAAAGCTGCTAACGGAAAACCATACGTTTGCCTGTTCATCAATGGTCAACCACTGAAACTGAAAGGGGTAAATATCCACGAACACAACCCGTCAACAGGTCATTATGTAACAGAAGAGTTAATGCGTCGTGACTTCGAGCTTATGAAGCAACATAACCTGAACAGCGTACGCCTTTGCCACTATCCGCAAGACCGCCGTTTCTACGAACTTTGCGATGAATATGGTCTTTATGTATACGATGAAGCCAATGTCGAAAGCCACGGAATGTATTACGATCTTCGGAAGGGCGGGTCATTGGGTAACAATCCCGAATGGCTGAAACCACACATGGACCGTACCATCAATATGTTCGAACGTAACAAGAACTATCCGAGCGTCACCTTCTGGTCGCTGGGAAATGAAGCCGGAAACGGATATAATTTCTATCAGACTTACTTGTGGCTGAAAGAGGCTGACAAAGAGCTGATGAATCGTCCGGTCAACTATGAGCGTGCTCAATGGGAATGGAACTCCGATATGTATGTTCCGCAATATCCGGGTGCCAACTGGCTGGAAAATACAGGAAAGAACGGCAGCGACCGCCCTGTAGCTCCTTCCGAATATGCACACGCAATGGGAAACTCCACCGGAAACCTGTGGGGACAATGGCAGGCGATTTACAAATATCCGAACCTACAGGGTGGATATATCTGGGACTGGGTAGACCAAGGTCTTCTCCAGAAAGATGAGAATGGAAAAGAATACTGGGCTTACGGAGGTGACTTCGGTGTAGACGCGCCGAGCGATGGCAACTTCCTCTGCAACGGTCTTGTCAATCCGGATCGCGGTCCGCATCCGGCAATGGCTGAAGTGAAATATGTACATCAGAATGTAGGCTTTGAGGCAGTAGATGCCGCAGCCGGCATATTCAAAATCACCAACCGTTTCTATTTCACCAATCTGAAAAAGTATCAGATTCACTATAACGTACTCGCTAACGGAAAGACTATAAAAGGTGGAAAAGTATCTTTGGACATTGCTCCGCAGGCATCCAAAAAATTCACCATACCGGTAAACGGCTTGAAAGCCCAACCGGGAGTGGAATATTTTGTAAACTTCAGCGTGACAACCACAGAACCTGAACCGCTGATTCCAACAGGATATGAAATAGCATACGACCAGTTCCAGCTTCCTATCCAGGCAGAGAAAGCTATTTATAAAGCAAACGGTCCGGCACTGAAAACAACGACTCAAGGAGATGAGCTAATCGTTTCTTCTTCCAAAGTGAATTTTGTATTCAACAAGAATAGCGGATTAGTTACCTCGTATAAAGTGGACGGCACAGAATATTTCAAAGACGGATTTGGTATTCAGCCTAACTTCTGGCGTGCTCCTAATGATAATGATTATGGTAATGGCGCTCCTAAACGTTTACAGGTATGGAAGCAATCAAGCAAAAACTTCCACGTAACGGATGCAACCATGACAACAGAGAATAAGGTAGTTTCCTTACATGTGACCTACTTATTGGCTGCCGGCAACTTGTATGTTGTCACATACAAAATCTATCCGAACGGAGTAGTCAATGTAAATGCCAAATTCACGTCAACAGATATGCAGGCAACAGAAACTGAAGTTTCCGAAGCTACCCGCATGGCTACGTTTACTCCCGGAAGTGACGCTGCCCGCAAGGCCGCTTCCAAACTGGAAGTTCCCCGTATCGGTGTTCGTTTCCGCTTGCCGGCACAGATGAACAATGTACAATACTTTGGCCGTGGTCCGGAAGAGACTATATCGACCGTAATCATGGAACCCTCGTTGGCGTATATAAGACAACAGCAGATAAAATGTACTTCAACTATGTACGTCCACAGGAAAACGGGCATCACACCGATACCCGTTGGATCGCTTTATCTCCCACCAAAGGAAACGGCCTGGTTTTGGTAGCCGACAGTACGATCGGTTTCAATGCCTTGCGCAATTCTATCGAAGACTTTGACTCTGAAGAGGCACTGCCCCACCCTTACCAATGGAATAACTTTAGCCCGGAAGAAGTAGCCAATCATGATGAGGATGCCGCCCGTAATGTATTGCGGAGAATGCATCATGTTAATGACATCGTTCCGAGAGATTTCGTAGAGGTTTGTGTGGACATGAAGCAACAAGGTGTAGGCGGATATGACAGTTGGGGTGCACGCCCGGAACCTTTCCACCAAATCCCGGCTAATCGTGATTACCATTGGGGCTTCACATTAGTACCTGTTCGCTCGGCTAATCAGGCCAACGAAGCGGCTAAATACGATTATCGATAACCTTAGTATAAATTTTTAAAGAAAAAACCCATGAAAGATTTATCTAGCATTGTAGCTAAATTTAAAGTCCAAGGTACGATAGAAGAAATCAAACCTTTGGGTACAGGACTTATTAACGACACTTACAAAGTAAACACCAAAGAAGCAGATGCTCCCGACTACGTTTTGCAACGCATCAATCATGCCATTTTTCAGAATGTAGAGATGCTTCAATCCAATATTACCGCTGTCACCAATCATATTCGCAAGAAACTAACGGAGGCAGGAGAATCGGATATAGAACGCAAGGTTTTGAGTTTCCTCGAAACAGAAGAGGGGAAGGCATATTGGTTCGACGGTGATAACTACTGGCGTGTGATGGTATTCATCCCACGCGCCAAAACGTATGAGACGGTGAATCCCGAATATTCAAATTATGCTGGAGAAGCTTTTGGTAACTTCCAGGCTATGTTGGCCGATATTCCGGAAACATTGGGTGAAACCATACCTGATTTCCACAATATGGAGTTCCGCCTCAAACAACTACGTGAAGCCGTTGCGAAAGATGCTGCCGGACGGGTATCGGAAGTGAAATACTATCTGGACGAAATAGAGAAGCGTGCAGATGAAATGTGTAAAGCAGAACGTTTATATCGTGAAGGAAAACTCCCCAAACGTGTTTGCCACTGCGATACGAAAGTGAATAACATGATGTTCGACGAGAATGGCAAAGTGCTTTGTGTCATCGACCTGGATACGGTAATGCCCAGCTTTGTCTTCTCCGATTATGGCGATTTCCTTCGTACAGGCGCCAACACGGGTGATGAGGACGATAAAGACCTTGATCGTGTAAACTTCAATATGGAAATATTCAAAGCGTTTACCAAAGGCTATCTGAAAGGAGCCAAATCATTCCTGACTCCAATTGAGATAGAGAATCTCCCTTATGCAGCCGCTTTATTCCCATACATGCAGTGTGTACGGTTCTTGGCAGACTATATCAATGGAGATACTTATTATAAAATCAAATATCCGGAGCATAATTTGGTTCGTACTAAAGCACAATTCAAATTGCTTCAAAGCGTGGAAGCAAACACACCGGAAATGATCGCATTCATCAACGATTGCTTAAAGAATTGAGAATAGAGGAAAAAAGAGAATGGAGAATTATCTATTTGGTAAAGGCTCCATTCTTCCAATGATAAACAATCGGACGACGGAGAAATGGTTTCAGTTTCTCTGCCGTCTCCTTTGACATATAGTCAGGAGTAGTTAATGTAACAGTCAATTCTGTATTTTCTTTATTAAAATCGGCTTTCATCAATAATATATCTGCCGAACGGCGTGCCTCGTCAAACTCATAAACACCTGCTGAATCCGGCGTATTCAGAAAGTCGCCCATCACAGGAAGGGTAATAAAGAGAGATGCTGAAAGCGGTTTCCAGTCATCTGTATAGAAACGGATGCTGCTGTCGTAGGCAGGTGCACAAGCTGTAGAAACTGTACAAATCACGTTCGTCGAGTCATTCAAAGCCAACACTTTCATTTGCCAGGTAGATTGAGAAGACATCTGCATACGGATATAATCTTTACTTAGATCAGTCATCTCCGACTTCTTGCCGAAACGATTCTCTACTTGCGCTTTCATCTTACTTTCCAGGAAGTCAATACAATCTTCCCGGTTTACTTTGGTTAGTAACGGGCTTAGAGAATCCGGCATATTCACAAACAGTGTTTTGGCTTCTTGTGCCCAAAGAACGGTCGAAGCAAAGAGCCCGACAGCAGAAAAGAATATAGTGATTACAAGTTTATTTATTTTCATATCTATCTTATTTAACCTGCGACAAACAGATTTTGTGTAACTGTTTTAATTTTTAGACCCCAAATATAAGAATATCATTCCGATTAACACCAGTATAAGGTCAATCGCTTTGCTTTTTAAATTCTTTTCACGGAAGAGAAGCGCACCGAAAGTGAAAGAGACTACTACACTTCCCCGACGGACCATCGAAACGATGGAAATCATGGAATCGTCATAGCTCAATGCGTAAAAGTAAACGAAATCGGCAGCCGAAAGGAAGATAGAAATCAGGATAATCGTCCAGTCCCAGCGAAACGGGTGGTAGACTTTCTTTTAGGCCACCAAAGCAATAATAGAATAGGACACATAATAAACACCTGATAAACATTATACCAGGATTGTACCAGCATCGGATTCAGAGACTTCATCAGATACTTGTCATACAATCCGCTGATAGCACCTGTAATGGCAGCCAACACAATAAAGAATATCCATTTGTTATGTTTAAAATCAATTCCTTCTTTCTTCCCCGAACGACTTAACATAAAGAAAGAAACAATGGCCAGCATTACCCCGATCCATTGATAGAGATTCAACCGTTCGCCAAATACCAGCATCGCTCCCACGAGCACCATCACCGGACGAGTGGCGTTGATAGGTCCTACTATGGTTAAAGGCAGATGTTTCATTCCGAAATATCCGAATATCCACGAAGACAACACGATGAACGACTTGATGATGATATATTTATGCTGTTCCCAGCCAACAACGGGAACATCAAATATCGTTCCTCCCAACAGGTCCGGTTTATATACGGATATCAGGATAAACGGCAGAAAGATGAGACTGGAAAAAAATGTATTTAGAAACAAAACGGGAAGTACCGCATTATCTTTCAACGATTTCTTCTTGAATACATCATAAAAGCCCAGCAAAGTAGCCGAGAGAAATGCTAATAATAACCACATGAGAATATTTATTATTTATTATTCAAATATACTTTCGGGATATTCCACATTTACCAGAAACAGGGCTTGCCCCGGAGCAGATGTTCCGGCTTTGCAACGGTCTTGTTGTTCGATAACCCGCCGGAAGCCTTCGATAGTAAGTTTCCCCCGTCCCACTTCAATCAGCGTACCTACGATAGCTCGCACCATATTTCGCAGGAAACGGTCGGCACGGATGGTAAACACCCACGTAGCATCATCTTCCTGGGTCCATTCGGCATGAGTGATATGGCAGATATTGGTCTTTACATCCGTATGAAGTTTGCTGAAGCTCGTAAAGTCAGTGTACTCGAAAAGGGTACGTGCAGCTTCATTCATGAGTGCATAATCCAATTGATTATAAACTCGCCAACGATATTGCCGGTTAAAAGGATATTTCGATGTCGTTACATAATACTTGTAAGTTCGCGCAGTCGCATCAAAACGGGCATGCGCATCCGGCCGGACCCGGCAAACACGATAAATGGAAATATCGGGAGGTAACAAACGGTTTAATTTATCGGCAACTGATATTTCATCCAACGGCTCATCGAAGTCAAAATGAGCAACCATCAGGGAAGCATGTACCCCGGCATCTGTCCGACCTGCCCCTATTACTTCAATTTCGCGACGCAGAAAGGTAGACAATGCTTTCATCAGACATTCCTGCACACTAATCCCATTCGGTTGAATTTGCCAACCATGATAGTTGGTCCCGTCGTAAGCCAAATAAATAAAATACCTTTGCACGCTAATTCCTCATTTTAGGGTTTTCGCGCGCAAAATTAATCATTTTATCTCATTTATCTTTGTATAATTCACATAAACCTGTATATTTACAGAACAAAATAATCATGATTTACTAATACCCCACAATTATGAGTAGTACCATTTTCCTCATCATCGCCCTCGTCACGACAGGCATCTTTCTTATTCAATTCGTATTATCCATCTTTTTCGGAGATATAGATGCAGATGTAGACGTGGATGCTGATATCAGTAGCGTAGTTTCTTTTAAAGGACTTACCCATTTCGGAATTGGATTCGGATGGTACATGTATCTGGCGGGAAACACGGAAATTCAAAGTTACATAATCGGTATTCTAGTGGGTCTTTTCTTTGTTTTTGCCGTCTGGTTCCTCTATAAGAAAGCTTATCAACTGCAACAAGTGAACCACAACGAGCAAACCGATCAGCTTGTGGGACGGGAATGTGTGATCTATTTCAAACAAAGCGACAGCAAATATACTGTACAGACCACCCGGGACGGAGCCATGCGCGAAGTAGACGTCATCTCCGAATCCGGAAAAGCATATCAGACTGGCGACAGAACAATGATTACCAGCTACAAAGACGGAACGCTATTCATTCAATAATTATTCAAATACACAATTTTATGACACAAGAAATGTTAATCATGGCTGCTATATTAGTGGCAGTCATCCTACTCACTTTTATTGGTATCCTTTCGCGTTACCGCAAATGTAAGAGTGATGAAGTCCTCGTTGTATATGGTAAAACGGGAGGAGATAAGAAGTCGGCAAAGCTATATCATGGTGGTGCGGCTTTTGTATGGCCGATTATTCAGGGATACGAATTCCTGTCCATGAAACCAATGCAGATCGAATGTAAACTGACCGGTGCATTATCCGCTCAAAACATTCGTGTAGACGTGCCGACTACAATCACTGTAGCTATCAGCACCGATCCTGAAGTGATGCAAAACGCTGCTGAACGTATGCTGGGATTAACAATGGATGACAAGCAGAACTTAATTACTGATGTTGTATATGGTCAGATGCGTATGGTGATCGCCGATATGACTATCGAAGAATTAAATTCAGACCGAGATAAGTTCCTGGCTAAAGTGAAAGATAACATCGATACCGAACTTCGCAAATTCGGTTTGTATCTGATGAACATCAACATCAGTGACATTCGCGACGCTGCCAACTACATTGTCAACTTAGGTAAGGAAGCTGAAAGTAAAGCACTGAACGAAGCACAGGCTAACATCGAAGAACAGGAAAAGCTGGGTGCTATCAAAATTGCCAACCAGATAAAGGAACGTGAAACGAAAGTAGCAGAAACCCGCAAAGATCAGGATATTGCTATTGCAGAAACCAAAAAACTACAGGAAATCTCCGTTGCAAATGCAGATAAGGCAGAATCTCACAAGTAGCCATTGCCAACGCAGAAAAAGAATCACAAGTAGCAAAGGCTGAAGCTGAAAAGAATATCCGTATCGAGCAGGCAAATACAGAAAAAGAAAGCCGTGTTGCCGAACTAAACTCGGATATGGAAATCAAACAGGCGGAAGCTGCCAAGAAAGCTGCCATCGGACGAAATGACGCACAGAAAGAGGTAGCACTTTCCAATGCGGAACTAGCTGTAACACAAGCCAATGCCGATAAGCAGGCAGGTGAAGCTGCCGCAAAATCGGAAGCTGCCGTACAAACTGCACGCGAAATTGCGCAAAAGGAAGTGGAAGAAGCTAAGGCACGGAAAGTGGAATCTTCATTGAAGGCTGAAAAGATTGTTCCTGCGGAAATCGCCAGACAGGAAGCTATCCTTCAGGCAAATGCCATCGCTGAAAAGATTACCCGCGAAGCGGAAGCACGCGCAAAGGCTACTTTAGCACAAGCCGAAGCGGAAGCAAAAGCTATCCAAATGAAACTGGAAGCAGAAGCGGAAGGTAAGAAACGGTCATTACTTGCTGAAGCGGAAGGTTTCGAAGCAATGGTAAGAGCAGCCGAATCGAATCCGGCTATCGCTATCCAATATAAGATGGTAGACCAGTGGAAGGAAATCGCCGGCGAACAGGTAAAGGCGTTCGAACACATGAACTTAGGAAATATCACTGTTTTCGACGGAGGAAACGGAGGTACAAGCAACTTCCTGAACACATTGGTGAAAACGGTAGCTCCAAGTCTCGGTGTATTGGATAAATTGCCTATCGGTGAAACAGTGAAAGGTATTATCAATCCGGAAAGCAAAACGGAGGAAAAGCCTGCAACAAAAGCTGACGAGAAAAAAGATAAGAAATAGTTGTAATCCGACATAATATACGCTGATGAGAAAAGAATGATTACTTGTTCTCATCAGCGTTTGTTTTTATATAATTCAAATAAATCTTTGAATATTCCAGATTTATTACGTTCTTTGTGTTACATAAAATATGTAACGTAAAATATGTAATAAGTCATGAAGCCATACAATCCATTCCTTGTATACGGTTACAACAGTCCCGAATACTTTTGCGATCGGGAGAAAGAAACTGATAAAATGATTTCAGCTTTACTAAATGAACGTAACCTGACCTTAATATCCCCCCGACGCATGGGAAAGACGGGACTTATCAAAAATGTATTCTATCGAATGAAGCGGGAAAATAATCCGAATGCTGCCTATTTTTATATGGACATTTACTCCACACGTGATTTAAAAGCATTCATCCAGTTACTTGCTCAAAATGTACTTGGAGAATTAGATACTCTATCCCAAAACATACTCCGGCAAATGACTGCTTTCTTCAAATCTTGCCGTCCTATTATCAGTGCTGACGAAAGAAGTGGTATGCTTACCGTAACATTAGACTTTGCTCCCACCCACGCTGAACAAACATTGAAAGAAATACTCAATTATATGGTAGCCTCAAAGAAACAATGTTATCTTGCCATTGATGAATTCCAACAAATTACAGAATATCCGGAAAAAGGTGTAGAAGCATTGCTCCGCTCTCATATCCAATTCATGCCCAATGTACATTTTATCTTTTCCGGAAGTAAAAAGCATGTAATGGAGGAAATGTTTACTTCTGCAAAACGTCCTTTTTATCAAAGTACCCAAATCATTGTATTAACGGAAATCCCACTGGAGAATTATTATTCGTTCGCACACTCATTCTTTGCTAAGGAAAAAAGAGAATTGACACTAGAAACATTTTCTTATTTGTACCAACTTGAAAACGGACACACATGGTACGTCCAAAGTATACTCAACCGATTGTATGAAAAGAAAATCAACCCCATTGATAACCGACTGGTAGATAGATGTATAAACGACATTTTAGATGAACAGGAAACCATATATCAAAGTAACCTGACTCTACTAACCAACAACCAAGTAGATTTATTGAAAGCTATTGCCACAGAAGGCTGTATAAAAAACATAAATGCCAATGACTTCATCAAAAAGCATCATTTAAAAACGCCCAGCAGCGTTAACGTGGCACTAAAATCCTTACTGAATAAAGAACTGATATATAATACACCAGATGGGTATATTGTCTATGACCGTTTTTTCGGAAAATGGCTGAAAGATGCAGTAATCTAATACGCACTAGAAATGATTTCGCGAATCATTTCTCATGTTCTCATACTTCACATGATAATTATCTGTAATTCAAAGCAATAGCACTATGAGAAATACTTTTTAGAAAGGTGTTTCTCATAGTATTTTGCCTGAAATGTCATAAAAAACCGGTATTTCTCATACTTTCATCATGCATTTCTCATACCGGAACTGCTATATAATACCTACATAATAAATGTCAACCCAACCCGAAGATAAAAAAAAGGCAGCCAACTATTATCAGGGTATTACAGCCCCCGGTAGTCCCACATATTGTGGGAAAAGATTCCCTAGCTGGAGAGAATTTATTCCCTCATTTTGAGGGAATAAATTCCCATAATATAAGAGAATACTTTCCCACAATATATGGGATTACCGGAACTAACGGATATACTTACCCAAGATCATAGTATTCGATATATTCATCATATTGAGGCGTTTCTGTAACTCCCCTCTTTCGAAAAAGTTCTTGTATATACTTTTGTTCCTTTGGTTTAATCAACCGTTCTTTATTGCAACAACGATAATAGATCGTTTTGCCGAAGTAGGCTATCATCTGTCGCTTGATAACGGTGGCATCAGCAAGCGGCACCCGATCCAGCAAATGTTTCATTCCCCGTGCAAACAACACCGGCTTTTCATCAATAAAGTAAGTACAGTCTTCACCATCGGAGGTGACATGTTCGGGATTAATAACCATTACAGCAGCCCGCTCTTTCGGCATTCGGAGAGTTACTTGTCGTCGCAGACATTTGTCCGCACGCAAACAATGTCCATTCAAGCAATGAGCGAAGCTAACGGGCATAGAATTGTAATCGAAATCTGTTTTCATGTGTGTTATGTTTAGTGGAAAAGTGGCCTATTTTTATAAACCGCTACAAATGTATGAAAATAGCTGGAGGACAAGAAATAAATACACTATTTACTTCAACACATTGATAAAATCTTTATATTTGCCTCCAACATCAATACAGGAACTTATAAAACTATATCTCTCCTGCAAAACTATAAAACAGAATAATCATGAAGACAAAACATTTACCTGGAGCACTACTGTCATTTCTCTATACAATTATCTTTTTTAGCTGTGGAAATAACGATGAAAAAAAGATATATTCTTTATCCTTCGAAAAAGAGTATTACGAACGACCTTTGTTAGGAACAACCAATATCACCATCACAGGTGGAAACAGGGACTACACCGTAACTGTAGAAAAAACTGACATTTTAAATATAGATGTAGATTTGTCCAGTTCGATAGGAATGGGAAGCTTAAGGGTCACCCCAAAAAAGAAAGGAGAAACAAAGGTGAAAGTAAAAGATAATATCACCAACGAAACAGTTGATTTAAGAATTAAAATAACAGACAGCTATTTGGCGTACGCTATAGAAAAAAGTAATCATCCGGCACTTTCCAATGGCACTGTAGTTTATCTGATTAACAATGAAGCTAAAGAATGCTATTTTTTCCGTTATATTGAGTTTAGAGACGAACTATCTCACACTCCAATAGCAAAAGGAACATACGACTTTTTCACCAAGTTAGAAAGCGGTTCCGGCAACTCGTCTCCTACATACGCCATACCTTATTTAACATTAAATTATACATCTGACGAACAAGAAAATTTCACGGATGCATCAGTTCCCCCCACCCCTCACAAATTAAGATTTGAGCTATACGATGGGGTTACGAGTGCAAATGCTGTCCTAAATCTTATATCAAGATTTCTAGGTGTAGATTGGAAAGAACTTGTAGAAAAAGCTCTTACCAGAAGCGAACATACAATAGTACCCACACTAAAAACAACAATTGACAATACAGATTATACCATAATAGGTATATTAAATACCTATCCTGAAATACCAGAGAATATTTTGGAATAACCTCAAAAGTATGGAATTGAAAATAATGCAAAGCATGGAACGTATGAAAAAATAGCGTATATTTGCGAGCAAAAAATATAAAATGACTATTTATAGCTTCGCATATTACCGCTATTTTTACTAGTTATTGGGCTTACAACGCTTACTTCGGGCTGCAAAAAGAAAGACATGTCGCTGAAACTGAATGAGCCACGCAATATTCGTGGCGTCGTCAGCTATAAACGTTCTTTCCCTGATTTGAATGACGCACATCTGGAAGTAGCCAAAAAGATAGGTATCCGTCCATTGGCAGACCGGGAAGCAGCAGAAGATATGAAAGAAAAGCTAACTCATATTACCGACAATGAGTTTTATGTAGTAGATTCACTGACACACTCTATCCCCTATCTCGTACCGCGTGCCAGTGCACTGCTCGATACAATCGGTTCCAATTTCCTCGATTCATTGGCAGCCAAAGGTCTAAACCCCAACCAGGTAATTATTACTTCCGTACTGCGTACCGAAAACGATGTGAAACGCCTCCGCCGTCGCAACGGAAATGCTTCCGCCAACTCGGCACACTGCTTTGGAGCCACCTTTGATGTCAGTTGGAAACGTTTCAAAAAGGTAGAAGACAAGGATGGAAGACCGTTACAGGATGTAAGTGCCGATACACTGAAACTTGTCTTGTCCGAGGTTTTAAGAGACCTGCGACAAGCTGAAAAATGCTACATCAAATATGAATTGAAGCAAGGATGTTTCCATATCACCGCCCGATAAATACCTTTTTTCAAAATCTTTGACTAGCATATCATAAAACCTTCAAGGTAAATTTTGTGTTAAGATGGAAAACAGCTATCTTTGTATGAATCCAACGCTAAAAGAATCAGATTATGAGCAAGCTATATCCTATCGGCATACAGAATTTTGAAAGTCTCCGTAACGATGGTTATCTCTATGTAGATAAAACCAGACTCATTTACCAATTAGTAAAAACCGGCCGTTACTATTTTCTTAGCCGTCCCCGCCGCTTTGGGAAGAGTCTGCTTATATCTACTCTTGAAGCATACTATCAGGGAAAGAAAGAACTATTCGAAGGATTGGCTATCGAACAACTGGAAAAAGACTGGATCAAACACCCGATATTACACCTTGATTTAAATATCGAGAAATATGATACTCCCGAAAGTCTGGACCAAATACTCAATGACAATCTGGAACATTGGGAAAGCCTGTATGGCACACGCCCGTCGGAAGTTTCCTTTTCTTTACGCTTTGCAGGCATCATACAGCGGGCTTACGAACAGACCGGGCAACGTGTCGTTATCCTTGTAGACGAATATGACAAACCTATGCTGCAAGCTATCGGAAACGAAGAACTGCAAAAATATTACCGAAACACACTAAAGCCTTTCTATGGAGCATTAAAGAGTAAAGACGGATGCATCAAACTCGGATTCCTTACAGGTGTCACCAAATTCGGAAAAGTCAGTGTATTCAGCGACCTGAACAATCTGATTGATATTTCAATGGATGAACAGTACGTGGAACTCTGCGGCATCACAGAGAAAGAAATCCACGACAATATGGAAGAAGACTTGCATATCTTGGCTGATAAGCAAAAAATGACTTATGAGGAGGTATGCTCCGAACTGAAAGAATGTTATGATGGTTATCATTTCGTAGAAAACTCCATAGGAATATACAACCCATTCAGTTTGCTCAACACATTCTATAAGATGAAATTCGGTAGTTACTGGTTTGAGACCGGCACCCCGACTTATCTGGTAGAATTACTAAAGAAATCCAATTACAATCTCCAACGTATCACGCATGAAGAAACGGATGCAGATGTACTGAACAGCATTGATTCGACGTCCCGAAATCCTATTCCGGTCATCTATCAAAGTGGATATCTTACTATCAAAGGATTCGACAAAGAGTTTGGAACTTATCGCCTGGGATTTCCCAATCGGGAAGTAGAAGAAGGTTTTGTTAAATATCTTCTTCCATTCTACACAAACATAGATGCTATCGAGTCACCATTCCAAATTCGTAAATTTGTAGCCGAAGTACGAAGCGGTGATTATGATGCCTTTTTCCGCCGCCTGCAAAG
Source organism: Bacteroides sp. AM54-2NS (assembly GCF_003602935.1). Lineage (NCBI taxonomy): Bacteria > Pseudomonadati > Bacteroidota > Bacteroidia > Bacteroidales > Bacteroidaceae > Bacteroides > Bacteroides sp. AM54-2NS. The sequence continues at coordinate 35,283 of NZ_QTMZ01000041.1, read as the reverse complement.
TTTCTTTGCCGATACACCTTACGAATTGGTACGCGATTTGGAACTACATTATCAAAATGTACTCTTCATCGTATTTAAACTCATTGGATTCTATGTAAAAGCAAAGTATCATACCTCACAAGGACGCATTGACCTCGTCCTGCAAACCGATCATTTCATCTATGTAATGGAATTCAAGCTGGAGGGAACCGCCGAAGAAGCTCTGCAACAAATCAATGACAAACATTATGCACAAGCATTTGCTGCCGACAAGCGACAAATATTTAAAATAGGCATTAATTTCAGTAATGAAACAAGAAACATCGAAAAGTGGATAGTAGAAGATTTGCAGTAAAATTCACCTCCAAACAATCAGAGAATCCAAAACGTTTGATTAAATTTGCAGAAATTTTTCTTTAATACAACTTAATGATAGAGAAGCTGATTGTTCTTGAGGACATTGATCCGGTTATTTTTTACGGTGTAAACAACGCCAACATACAGTTAATTAAAGCTTTATATCCAAAGCTACGCATAGTTGCCCGAGGCAATGTCATCAAAGTGCTGGGCGACGAGGAGGAAATGTGTGCCTTCGAAGAAATATCACCAAACTTGAGAAGTACTGCGCCGAATATAATTCACTGAAAGAAGAAGTCATCATTGACATTATAAAAGGAAATGCTCCGCAAGCGGAACAGACAGGAAACGTGATTGTGTTCAGCGTCACGGGCAAGCCTATCATCCCCCGAAGCGAAAACCAGTTGAAACTGGTAGAAGGATTCGCCAAGAATGATATGGTATTCGCCATCGGTCCGGCAGGTTCGGGAAAAACATACACCGCTATTGCCCTTGCCGTGCGTGCATTGAAAAACAAAGAAATCAAAAAAATCATTCTTAGCCGCCCCGCCGTAGAAGCCGGAGAAAAACTTGGTTTCCTGCCCGGCGACATGAAAGATAAGATCGATCCATACCTACAACCTTTATATGACGCCTTGCAGGATATGATACCTGCCGCCAAGTTAAAGGAATACATGGAATTGAACATTATCCAGATTGCCCCGTTAGCCTTTATGCGCGGACGTACGCTGAATGATGCAGTCGTTATATTGGACGAAGCCCAGAATACTACCGCACAACAAATCAAAATGTTCCTCACCCGTATGGGTATGAACACCAAAATGATTGTGACGGGAGACATGACACAGATTGACCTTCCCGCTTCACAAACATCGGGATTGGTGCAAGCCCTCCGCATCTTGAAGGGAGTGAAAGGGATCAGTTTTGTTGAACTGAATAAGAAAGATATTGTACGCCATAAACTGGTGGAACGTATCGTGGATGCTTACGAAAAGTTCGATAAAGAAGCGAAAGCCGAACGGAACGGTTCACCACAGAGGACACAGAGTACACAGAGGATTTAATCCAAATATATCAATCAAGACTCTGTGTACTCCGCGTCCTCCGTGGTGAAATTAAAGAAAGAAGCATAATTTTAATATATATATCATTATGAAAGCATTAACAAAAACAGATTTCAACTTTCCGGGACAGAAAAGTGTGTACCACGGAAAAGTGCGCGATGTGTACAACATCAACGGCGAAAAACTCGTCATGGTAGCAACCGACCGTATTTCGGCCTTTGACGTAGTACTACCTGAAGGTATTCCTTACAAAGGACAAATGCTGAACCAGATTGCAGCTAAATTCCTCGATGCCACTACTGACATCTGTCCGAACTGGAAAATGGCTACTCCGGACCCAATGGTGACAGTGGGTGTGTTATGTGAAGGTTTTCCGGTGGAAATGATTGTACGTGGTTACCTGTGCGGTAGCGCATGGCGGGCTTACAAAAGCGGTGTACGCGAAATATGCGGCGTGAAATTGCCGGACGGAATGCGCGAAAACCAAAAATTCCCCGAACCGATCGTCACTCCGACTACGAAAGCAGAAATGGGATTGCACGACGAAGACATCTCTAAAGAAGAAATCCTGAAACAGGGATTGGCTACTCCGGAAGAGTATGAAATCCTCGAAAAATATACATTAGCCCTTTTCAAACGCGGTACTGAAATCGCAGCAGAACGCGGACTGATTCTCGTAGATACAAAATACGAATTCGGCAAGCACAACGGTACTATCTACCTGATGGACGAAATCCACACTCCCGATTCAAGCCGTTATTTCTATGCTGAAGGTTATCAGGAACGTTTCGAAAAAGGCGAACCACAGAAACAACTTTCTAAAGAGTTCGTTCGCGAATGGTTGATGGAAAACGGTTTCCAGGGCAAAGACGGTCAGAAAGTGCCTGAAATGACTCCGGCTATCGTACAAAGCATCAGTGACCGTTACATCGAATTGTTCGAAAACATCACCGGTGAGAAGTTTGTGAAAGAAGATACCACCAACATCGCTGAACGTATATTCAAAAACGTTGAAACGTTCTTGAATCGTTGATAGTCAACAAATGACAGATAATAAATGATAGTTGACAGATAATGAATGACAGTTCGTATGCAATTCATCGCATATAACTTCAACCTTAATTATTATCCGCCAACTATCATTTATCAACTATCATCTTCCAACTATCATTTATCAACTATCAATTAAAAAGAATGGACTACCCACAACAACATATCAAGCCTTACGACGAAGAAGGAAAAAAGACCGAGCAAGTGGAACGAATGTTCGACAACATCGCGCATGCATACGATAAGCTGAACCATACCTTATCTTTAGGTATCGACCGCAGCTGGCGCAAAAAAGCGATTGCCTGGTTACGCCCTTTCCAACCGCAGCGTATGATGGACGTAGCTACCGGCACAGGAGATTTTGCTATCCTCGCCTGCCGCAAACTACAGCCTGCCGAACTGATCGGGACGGACATCTCGGAAGGCATGATGAATGTGGGACGTGAAAAAGTAAAAAAGGAAGGACTGTCGGACAAGATCTCTTTTGCCCGGGAGGACTGTACTTCACTCTCTTTTGCCGACAATGATTTTGACGCCATCACCGTAGCTTTCGGTATCCGCAACTTCGAAGACCTCGACAAAGGACTCTCCGAAATGTGCCGTGTATTGAAACCGGGCGGTCATCTTGTGATTCTGGAACTTACCACTCCGGACCGTTTCCCGATGAAACAGTTATTTTCCATCTACTCTAAAGTCGTCATTCCATTATTGGGCAAACTGCTCTCCAAAGATAACAGTGCCTACCGCTATCTGCCGGATACCATCAAAGTATTTCCTCAAGGGGAAGTGATGAAAGGAGTCATCGCCCGAGCCGGATTTAGCGAAGTCAACTTCAAACGGCTGACCTTTGGCATCTGCACTCTTTATACCGCAACAAAATAGCAATTCATTGTGAATGATTAATTTAACCCTTATTATATTATGGAAAAATATGGTTTAATCGGCTATCCTCTGCGACATTCATTTTCTATCGGATACTTTAATGAGAAGTTCAAATCCGAAGGAATCAATGCAGAGTATGTGAATTTCGAGATTCCCAGTATCAATAACTTCATGGAAGTGATCGAAGAGAATCCCAACCTGTGCGGGCTCAATGTCACCATCCCTTACAAAGAACAAGTGATTCCTTTTCTGGATGAACTCGATCGTGACACCGCAAAGATAGGCGCAGTCAATGTGATTAAAATCATTCGCCAGCCAAAAGGAAAAGTCAAGTTGGTGGGTTACAACTCCGATATCATTGGATTCACTCAATCTATCCAGCCCTTGTTGCAGCCTCATCACAAGAAAGCGTTGATTTTGGGTACCGGCGGAGCTTCCAAAGCTGTCTACCACGGTCTGAAGAATCTAGGTATCGAAAGCATCTTCGTATCGCGCACCCACAAAGCCGACGATATGCTGACTTATGAAGAACTGACTCCCGAAATTATGGCAGAATACACAGTCATTGTCAATTGTACCCCCGTAGGAATGTTTCCTAAGGTAGATTTCTGCCCTAATATCCCTTATGAACTTCTGACACCAAACCATTTGCTCTACGATTTGTTATATAATCCGAACGTTACGCTGTTCATGAAAAAAGGAGAAGCACAAGGGGCTGTTGTGAAAAACGGTCTGGAAATGCTCCTGCTTCAGGCATTTGCCGCCTGGGAGATATGGCATAAATAAGGGTTAGAGAGAAGTTTTTATGAGGAGAAAAGTAGTATATAGCATCATTTTTATCATGCTGGCATTGACCGGCTGCACCATCGGAGGAAGTTTTTATATGTTAAACTTCTCATTGACTCCGAATGGCAAAATTTTGTCTAAAGATGCTGACTCTTATCCTTTTATGTATAAAAACTACCCTTTCTTGCGTCCATGGGTGGATAGTCTGAAACAAGTGGATGCACTGAAAGACACTTTCATTATTAACCCGCACGGAATACAACTGCATGCTTATTATGTGGCTGCTCCCCAACCTACCAGCAAGACCGCAGTCATTGTACACGGGTATACGGATAATGCTATCCGCATGTTTATGATCGGTTATCTGTATAATCGTGATTTAGGATATAATATATTACTTCCTGACCTGCAACATCAGGGAGAAAGTGAAGGCCCTGCCATTCAAATGGGCTGGAAAGACCGTTGGGACGTGTTGCAATGGATGAACATCGCCAATGAAATCTTCGGAGACAGCACGCAAATGGTTGTACACGGAATTTCAATGGGAGGTGCCACCACCATGATGGTATCTGGTGAGGAACAAAAGCCATTTGTCAAATGCTTTGTAGAAGATTGCGGTTACACCAGTGTATGGGATGAATTCTCACACGAGTTGAAAACAAGTTCCATCTTCCTCCTTTTCCACTCATGTACACCACAAGCTGGCTTTGCGAGAAGAAATATGGATGGAATTTCAAAGAAGCTTCTTCACTGAAACAGGTAGCCAAATCACAACTTCCAATGTTATTTATCCACGGGGACAAAGACACGTATGTGCCTACCTGGATGGTATACCCGCTTTACGAAGCCAAACCGGAGCCCAAGGAACTATGGATTGTGCCGGGAGCCGCTCATGCCGTTTCATACCAAGAGAATAAACAGGAGTACACCGACCGAGTCCGTGCATTCGTCGGACGATACATCCATTAAACCTATTATAACAAGGAGTTTTAGATTCATAACAGAAAAAGTTTCTATATTTGCAAAGATAAAACAAGCGTTATGAAATCAATATTAACTTTTATACTAGCAACTTTTCTTCTGTTCCCACTACAAGCTCAAGAGAAAGTATACACGGTGGACAACCTTCCGAAAGTTCACCTGCAAAACAAAATGCAATATGTTTGCAACCCGGCAGGAATACTTTCACAGGCTGCTTGTGACAGTATAGACTCCATGCTTTATGCCTTGGAACAACAAACAGGAATTGAAACAGTGGTTGCCGTAGTTCCCTCAATTGGAGAAGAAGATTGTTTCGACTTCTGTCATCAGCTGCTTAATAAATGGGGTGTAGGAAAAAAAGGCAAAAACAATGGATTGGTCATTTTATTAGTCACCGATCAACGCTGTATACAGTTCTATACCGGTTATGGCCTGGAAGGAGTACTTCCTGATGCTATCTGCAAAAGGATTCAAACAAGGTATATGATTCCTTACCTCAAAGATGGGAATTGGGATGCAGGAATGGTGGCTGGTCTAAAAGCGACTTGCCAGCGGCTCGACGGTTCGATGGAAAATGATGCTCTCTCCGATTCGAATGACGGTGGTTCTTTTGATTTTATTCTTGCTATCCTTTGTTTTATCGCCATTGGCGGAGGTCTTGCTTTCTTTTCGGCACGCAAACAAAGTCGCTGTCCGAATTGCGGTAAACATCAATTGCAGAGAAGCGGAAGCAGAGTCGTATCCCGGATTAATGGAGTGAAGACCGAAGATGTCACCTATACATGTAGAAACTGCGGACATACCATCATACGCCGCCAGCAAAGTTATGACAATGATTACCATCACCGGGGCGGCGGCGGAGGCGGTCCGTTCATTGGTGGTTTTGGCGGAGGCAGAGGTGGTTTCGGAGGCGGAGGCGGTTTCGGTGGAGGCAGCTTTGGCGGAGGAATGGGCGGAGGCGGTGGTGCCGGTTCTCGTTTCTAAAATAAATGTTATCCAATGCCCTAGTTTCGAAATAAATTAGTAACTTTACCTAATGACTAAGACAGAAGAAAATGAAAGAGAATAAAGAATATCAAGAAAAAAAAGAACAAGAAAAAGTTGTCCATGAGCCAACTGGTTCTTACGGTATGGACACCATCACCATGAGACAGAAAATTATGGAACGAGTTATGTTAATGGAAGAAAATCAGCTCAAAGAAATGCTTCGATTCTCCAACGAATTGGAACAAAAATCATGGTTATTACCACATACTCAAGAAGAATTAGAGATCGCAATCAATAGAGGTATGGAGGATGTCAAGGCAGGAAGAATTGTTTCACATGAGGATGTTCTCAAATATTATATGAAATGACAAATATTGTTTGGACTCAATCGGCTTTGCAAACGCTAGAATTAGTTTATTTACAAACATTACAATATACAAAAAACGAACGTATAGCTGCTAAATTACATAATAAACTTATCAAAGAAGCAGAGATGCTTAGAACTTTCCCAAATGCGGGAAACATTCTAAATACTTCAGAAAGAGTTACACTCTGTTACAGAGCATTAGTAGTAGACACTAATTATAAACTTATTTATTACGTTGATGCTAATAAGGATGTAATCATTGTGACAGTTTGGGACGTTCGTCAAAACCCTGATAAATTAACAAAAACTATAGAATAATTAGAAACATGAAGAAGTCAATTATTATCATCTTAGCCGTTGTGGTTATCCTTGTTATATGGGCAGTAAGTGTATATAACGGTCTGGTTACTATGGACGAGAATGTAAGTGGTCAATGGGCAAATGTAGAAACTCAATATCAACGTCGTGCCGACCTGATTCCTAACTTGGTAAACACAGTGAAAGGATATGCGACACATGAAAAGGAAACATTGGAAGGAGTTGTTGCCGCACGTAGCCAGGCTACTCAAATCAAAGTAGATGCTGCCGACCTGACACCGGAAAAGCTGGCGCAATATCAAAAAGCACAAGGTGCTGTAACATCAGCATTGGGCAAGTTATTAGCCATCACCGAGAATTATCCGGACCTGAAAGCTAACCAGAACTTCCTGGAACTTCAAGCTCAACTGGAAGGAACGGAAAATCGTATCAATGTAGCACGCAAAAACTTCAATGATGCTGCACAAGCTTATAACACCAATATCCGCCGTTTCCCGAAGAATATCTTTGCAGGAATGTTCGGCTTCGATAAGAAAGCATATTTTGAAGCAGAAGAAGGAAGCGAGAAAGCTCCGAAGGTAGAATTCTAAAAAAGATTTGATTTACCCAAAAAGATACTTGATATCATCTGAGATATTTATCTCGGCATTTTTTCATTAGATAAAACACTTCTATATTAAGAGTTAAATTCATAGTAATGAAAACTATGAATTTAACTCTTAATTTTCTATTATTCTTCTCCTTTTCAATAGAATATCCCAAAGTATAAAAGTTAATGATTAACATTTACTAGTACCTAGTTGGCTGTACCAAAAAAAAAGCTGTACTTTTGCAGCCGTATACAAAATAATTCTATAACTCATGAGTAATCAACGATACATGATGCGTGGAGTAAGCGCATCAAAAGAAGATGTGCACAACGCCATCAAGAACATCGACAAAGGAATCTTCCCGAAAGCATTCTGTAAAATTATTCCCGATATATTGGGAGGTGACCCGGAATATTGCAACATTATGCATGCCGATGGTGCCGGAACCAAATCATCTCTTGCTTATATGTACTGGAAAGAAACGGGTGACTTATCCGTTTGGAAAGGTATTGCACAGGATGCATTGATTATGAATATCGACGACCTCCTTTGTGTAGGTGCCGTAGACAATATCCTTGTTTCATCTACTATTGGACGTAACAAACTGTTGATTCCCGGAGAAGTAATCTCCGCCATCATCAACGGAACAGACGAATTGCTGGCCGAACTCCGTGAAATGGGTGTAGGCGTATATGCAACCGGTGGTGAAACTGCTGATGTCGGCGATTTGGTACGTACCATCATCGTTGACTCTACCGTAACTTGCCGCATGAAACGTTCAGACGTTATCGACAATGCCAATATTCGTCCGGGTGACGTGATCGTTGGTCTGGCTTCTTACGGACAAGCTACTTACGAGAAAGAATACAATGGCGGTATGGGCAGTAATGGTTTAACAAGTGCCCGCCACGACGTATTCGGAAAATATCTTGCTGAAAAATATCCGGAAAGCTATGATGCTGCAGTTCCTGAAGAGTTAGTTTATTCCGGTAAATTAAAACTAACAGACAGCGTGGAAGATTCTCCAATTAATGCAGGTAAGTTAGTACTCTCTCCTACTCGTACATACGCACCGGTAGTCAAAAAATTGCTTGATGCATTGCGTCCGGAAATCCACGGAATGGTACACTGCTCCGGTGGTGCACAAACTAAAGTTCTGCATTTTGTAGAAAACGTACGCGTAGTAAAAGATAATCTTTTCCCTGTTCCTCCTTTATTCAAAACGATCCAGGAACAAAGCGGTACGGACTGGGCAGAAATGTACAAGGTATTCAATATGGGACATCGTCTTGAAGTCTACCTGTCACCGGAACATGCAGAAAAAGTGATAGCTATCTCCGAGTCATTCGGTATCCCGGCACAGATTGTAGGACGTGTTGAAGCATGCGAGCAAACAGAATTAATCATTAAGAGCGAATTCGGAGAATTTAGATATTAAAGAATGGCAGACAATAGTACCATACTAGAAAAATTAGACGGACTCGTAGCCCGTTTTGAAGAAATATCTACCCTTATCACAGACCCGGCAGTGATTGCCGACCAGAAACGTTATGTCAAGTTGACTAAAGAATATAAGGAATTAGACGACTTGATGAAAGCAAGGAAAGAATATATCCAATTACTGGGTAATATTGAAGAAGCTAAAAATATCCTTGCCAATGAATCGGACGCTGAAATGCGCGAAATGGCGAAAGAAGAAATGGACAATAGTCAAGAGCGCCTTCCGGTATTGGAAGAAGAAATCAAACTGATGCTTGTCCCTGCCGATCCGCAAGACAGCAAGAACGCTATTCTCGAAATCCGCGGAGGTGCAGGAGGCGACGAAGCAGCTATCTTTGCCGGCGACCTCTTCCGTATGTATGCCAAATTCTGTGAAACCAAAGGTTGGAAAATGGAAGTCTCCAATGCGAACGAAGGGACAGCCGGTGGATTCAAAGAAATTGTTTGTAGTGTGACAGGCGATAATGTATACGGAATTTTAAAATACGAATCGGGAGTACACCGCGTACAGCGTGTTCCTGCGACGGAAACGCAAGGACGTGTTCACACTTCAGCCGCATCCGTGGCCGTGCTTCCCGAAGCTGAAGAATTCGATGTAGTCATCAACGAAGGAGAAATCAAATGGGACACTTTCCGAAGCGGCGGTGCCGGCGGACAGAATGTAAACAAGGTAGAATCCGGAGTACGTCTGCGCTATATCTGGAAGAACCCGAACACCGGTATTGCCGAAGAAATCCTTATCGAATGTACCGAGACACGCGACCAGCCGAAAAATAAAGAGCGCGCCTTGGCCCGTCTCCGTACTTTTATCTACGACAAAGAACATCAGAAATATATCGATGACATTGCCTCCAAACGTAAGACAATGGTATCTACCGGAGACCGTTCAGCCAAAATACGAACTTACAACTATCCCCAGGGACGTATCACCGACCACCGCATCAACTATACAATCTATAATCTGGCAGCCTTCATGGACGGGGATATCCAGGATTGTATCGACCATCTGATCGTAGCGGAAAATGCAGAACGCCTGAAAGAAAGCGAACTTTAGAGAAGTGGAGAGTTGAGAATTGAGAGTTGAGAACGGTTTCTTAAAATAGTAAATAGTAAATTGCAAAATAGTAAATAACAAGATGGATAAGCAACAATTATTTGAAAACATAAAGCGCAAAAAGTCATTCCTTTGTGTAGGACTTGATACTGATATCAAGAAAATCCCGGAACATCTGTTGAAAGAAGAAGATCCGATCTTTGCATTCAACAAAGCAATCATTGACGCGACAGCTGATTTGTGTATCGCCTACAAACCCAATCTGGCTTTCTATGAAAGCATGGGTGTAAAAGGATGGATCGCATTTGAAAAGACAGTAAAATATATCAAAGATAACTATCCGGATCAATTCATCATCGCTGACGCAAAGCGTGGTGACATCGGAAATACTTCTGCAATGTATGCCCGCACATTCTTTGAAGAATTGGATATCGACTCTGTAACAGTAGCCCCCTACATGGGTGAAGACAGCGTTACTCCGTTCCTTACCTACGAAGGCAAATGGGTGATCCTGTTGGCATTGACTTCCAACAAAGGATCTCATGACTTCCAATTGACAGAAGACGTAAACGGCGAACGTCTGTTCGAGAAAGTATTACGCAAATCACAGGAATGGGCTGGCGATGACCGCATGATGTATGTGGTAGGTGCTACTCAAGGACGTGCTTTTGAGGACATCCGCAAGATTGTCCCGAACCATTTCCTTCTCGTACCAGGCGTGGGAGCACAAGGCGGTTCACTCGAAGAAGTTTGCAAATATGGTATGAACAGTACATGCGGATTGATTGTTAACTCGTCGCGTGGTATTATCTACGTAGATAAAACAGAGAAATTTGCAGAAGCTGCCCGCACCGCCGCACAAGAAGTGCAAGCACAAATGGCTGAACAACTCAAAGCAATTCTCTGAAAAGGGAAAAAGGATCTCTAAAGAAAACGAATGCCTTACGAAAGAAAGATAATTAACGACCCCGTATTCGGGTTCATCAATATTCCAAAGGGGTTACTGTACGATATAGTACGGCATCCCCTTTTGCAGCGTCTTACCCGCATCAAGCAAGTAGGATTATCATCTGTTGTGTACCCCGGTGCACAACACACCCGCTTCCAACACTCCTTAGGTGCTTTTCACCTGATGAGTGAAGCTATCACCCAACTGGCCTCCAAAGGCAATTTTATCTTTGATAGTGAAGCGGAGGCCGTGCAGGCTGCCATCCTGTTGCATGATATAGGACACGGCCCTTTCTCGCATGTACTGGAAGACACGATTGTAAAAGGAGTCTCGCACGAAGAGATTTCTCTTATGTTGATGGAACGGATGAACAAAGAGATGAACGGCCAGCTGAGTCTTGCCATTCAAATCTTCAAGGACGAATACCCGAAACGCTTTCTGCATCAACTCGTAAGCGGTCAGTTGGATATGGACCGACTTGATTATCTTCGCCGCGACAGCTTTTATACAGGCGTAACGGAAGGTAACATCGGCTCTGCCCGAATCATCAAAATGCTTGATGTAGCGGATGACCGTTTGGTTGTCGAATCCAAAGGGATCTATCTATCGAGAATTTCCTCACGGCACGTCGCCTGATGTACTGGCAAGTATACCTGCATAAGACGTCTGTGGCATACGAAAAGATGCTGATTAGTACTCTCTTGCGTGCCAAAGAACTGGCTTCACAAGGAGTGGAACTGTTTGCATCTCCTGCATTACGTTTTTTCCTTTACAATGATATCAATCCAACGGAATTCTATAACAACCCCGACTGTCTGGAGAATTTTATCCAGCTGGACGACAATGATATATGGACAGCCTTGAAAGTGTGGAGCACCCACACAGATAAGGTACTTTCCACTTTAAGCACGGGAATGATAAACCGAAATATCTTTAAAGTGGAAATTTCGTCGGAACCTATTAGTGAGGACAGAAAAAAAGAATTAACTTTGCACATCAGCCAGCAACTAGACATAACCCTTTCCGAAGCGAACTATTTTGTCTCTACCCCCAGCATCGAAAAGAATATGTATGACCCGGCAGATGACAGTATTGATATTATCTACAAAGACGGCACTATCAAAAATATTGCCGAAGCATCGGACATGCTGAACATCTCATTATTGTCCAAAAAGGTAAAGAAATACTATCTCTGCTATCAGAGATTACACAGATAAGTATAAAATATTCATGCAATAACACGGAAATCTGAAAAAAAAATCCGTTATTTGTGAACTAATTAAATTTTAAATAAAAGACATGGAGTTCTCGGCTAAGCAAATTGCAGCATTTATCCAAGGGGAAATCATTGGAGACGAAAACGCTACGGTACACACATTCGCTAAAATTGAAGAGGGAATGCCCGGAGCAATTTCTTTCCTGTCAAATCCCAAATATACACCTTACATCTACGAAACACAATCAAGCATTGTCTTGGTTAATAAGGACTTCACTCCCGAACACGAAATTAAAGCTACTCTTATCAAAGTAGACAATGCATACGAAAGTCTAGCTAAATTGCTCAATCTTTATGAGATGAGCAAGCCTAAGAAACAAGGGATAGATTCATTAGCTTTCGTTGCACCCAGCGCCAAAATTGGTGAGAATGTATACATCGGTGCTTTTGCCTATATCGGTGAAAATACCGTGATTGGAGATAATACTCAAATTTACCCCCACACTTTCGTTGGAGACGGCGTGAAGATAGGCAACAGTTGCCTGCTTTACTCCAATGTAAATGTTTATCATGACTGCCGCATAGGTAATGAATGTATCCTTCATTCGGGTGCAGTGATCGGAGCTGACGGATTTGGTTTTGCTCCCACTCCGAACGGATATGATAAGATTCCGCAAATCGGAATTGTTATTCTGGAAGATAAAGTAGATATAGGTGCTAATACGTGTGTAGACCGTGCTACAATGGGAGCTACGGTAGTACACAGCGGTGTCAAGTTAGACAATCTGATACAAATAGCACACAATGATGAAATAGGTTCGCATACCGTTATGGCTGCGCAAGCCGGAATTGCCGGTTCTACCAAAGTGGGTGAATGGTGTATGATCGGTGGTCAGGTAGGTATTGCAGGACATGCTAAAATAGGAGATAAAGTTGGATTAGGCGCACAATCAGGTGTGCCGGGAGACATCAAGTCCGGTAGCCAGCTTATCGGAACTCCTCCTATGGAACTGAAGCAATATTTCAAATCATCCATTGCACAAAGAAGCCTGCCGGATATGCAGAAAGAACTGCGTAATCTGCGCAAAGAAGTAGAAGAATTAAAACAACTATTAAATAAGTAAATAAGTAACCAATGCTGAAACAAAAAACGCTGAAAGATAGCTTTTCACTGAGCGGGAAAGGTCTTCACACTGGACTTGATCTCACTGTAACATTCAATCCAGCTCCGGACAATCACGGATATAAAATCCAACGCATTGACGTAGAAGGACAACCAACTATCGACGCAGTAGCCGACAATGTAACAGAAACCACCCGTGGTACTGTATTGTCGAAAAATGGAGTCAAAGTAAGCACCATTGAACATGGTATGGCAGCCCTTTACGCATTGGGCATTGATAACTGCCTGATCCAAGTTAACGGACCGGAATTTCCTATTTTAGATGGTAGTGCACAATATTACGTACAAGAAATAGAACGTGTAGGAACAGTAGAACAAAATGCCGTCAAAGACTTTTATATTATCAAGTCTAAAATTGAGTTCCGGGATGAAACGACTGGTTCTTCTATTATTGTACTACCTGACGAGAATTTCAGTCTGAATGTACTGGTTTCTTACGATTCGACTATTATCCCGAATCAGTTTGCTACCCTTGAAGATATGCATAATTTCAAAGACGAAGTGGCTGCCAGCCGTACTTTCGTCTTTGTTCGTGAAATAGAGCCGTTGCTCTCCGCCGGATTGATTAAAGGTGGCGACCTGGACAATGCGATCGTAATCTACGAACGCAAGATGTCACAGGAAAGCTTCGATAAGTTGGCAGATGTGATGGGAGTACCTCACATGGATGCCGATCAGTTAGGCTATATCAATCACAAACCGTTAGTTTGGCCCAATGAATGTGCCCGTCACAAACTGCTTGATGTCATTGGTGACCTCGCTCTAATTGGAAAACCGATTAAAGGTCGTATCATCGCTACCCGTCCGGGACACACCATCAACAATAAATTTGCCCGTCAGATGCGGAAAGAAATCCGTCTGCACGAAATACAGGCACCAAGTTACGACTGTAACCGTGAACCAATAATGGATGTAAACCGTATCCGCGAATTGTTACCGCACCGCTATCCTTTCCAACTGGTGGACAAAGTGATTGAAATTGGTGCCAACTACATTGTAGGTATTAAAAATATCACAGCCAACGAACCTTTCTTCCAGGGACATTTTCCACAGGAGCCCGTTATGCCGGGAGTACTTCAAGTGGAAGCAATGGCACAAGTCGGAGGCTTGCTCGTCTTGAATTCCGTAGATGATCCTGAACGTTATTCTACCTATTTCATGAAAATAGATGGAGTGAAATTCCGTCAGAAAGTAGTGCCGGGAGATACAATCATCTTTCGTGTAGAACTGCTGGCACCTATCCGCCGTGGCATTTCTACCATGAAAGGATATGCGTTTGTCGGCGAGAAAGTTGTTTGCGAAGCAGAATTCATGGCACAAATAGTAAAAAATAAGTAATAATTGATATTTAAAAGCATGATAAGTCCTTTAGCGTATATCCATCCCGAAGCTAAGATCGGAGAAAATGTAGAAATTGCGCCTTTTGTATTTATAGATAAGAACGTAGTTATCGGCGACAACAATAAAATTATGGCTAACGCCAATATTTTATACGGTTCACGTATTGGTAACGGAAACACGATTTTTCCGGGTGCCGTTATCGGAGCCATTCCGCAGGACCTCAAGTTTCGCGGTGAAGAATCGACAGCCGAAATCGGAGATAATAATCTGATTCGTGAAAATGTAACAATCAACCGTGGTACGGCAGCTAAAGGGCGCACGATTGTGGGAAATAACAATTTATTGATGGAAGGTGTACACGTAGCACACGACGCATTGGTTGGTAACGGATGTATCATCGGTAACTCTACCAAGATGGCAGGCGAAATCGTCATTGATGATAACGCGATTGTCAGCGCCAATGTATTGATGCATCAATTCTGTCATGTAGGCAGTCATGTAATGATTCAGGGCGGATGCCGTTTCAGTAAAGATATTCCTCCTTACATCATTGCAGGACGTGAACCGATCGCTTTTAGCGGAATCAATATCATCGGCTTGCGCCGTCGTGGCTTCTCCAATGAAGTGATCGAAAGTATTCACAATGCATATCGTATCATCTACCAAAGTGGTTTGAACACGACAGAAGCATTGAAAAAAATAGAAGATGAATTCGAAAAGAGCCCGGAGATTGACTATATAGTCAATTTTATCCGTAATTCAGAACGTGGTATTATTAAATAAACAGTTCAAAATAGTCATATTATGATATACAGATTTACTATCATATCTGATGAAGTTGACGATTTTGTCAGAGAAATACAAATTGATCCGGAAGCAACTTTTTATGACTTCCATGAAGCAATACTGAAATCAGTAGGGTACGCAAACGACCAGATGACTTCTTTCTTTATCTGCGATGACGACTGGGAAAAAGGAAAAGAAGTAACCTTAGAAGAAATGGACGACAATCCGGAAATAGATAGCTGGGTAATGAAAGACACTGCTATCAGTGAATTGGTAGAAGACGAAAAACAGAAACTGCTATATGTATTCGATTACATAACAGAACGTTGTTTCTTCATCGAACTATCCGAAATTATCACCGGAAAAGATATGAATGGTGCCAAATGTACCAAGAAATCAGGAGATGCTCCTAAACAAACGGTAGATTTTGAAGAAATGACCGCTGCGGGAGGTTCTCTTGATCTGGATGAAAACTTCTATGGAGACCAGGACTTCGACATGGAAGATTTCGATCAGGAAGGATTTGACATAGGTGGTGACACTAGCAGCCCATACGAAGAAGAAAAATTTTAAGTATTAAATATCAAGTATTAGGTATTAATTGCTATGTAGTGTCAGGCAGTTAATACCTAATATTTTTTTAGTCCCGTACGCTTTAATACTTAATACTTCTATACTTAATACTTAAAAATCTATGCCTACTCTCATTGTTCTTATAGGTCCTACAGGTGTGGGGAAAACAGAGTTGAGCCTGCGCTTGGCAGAAACATTTCAGACAAGCATTGTATCTGCCGATTCGAGACAGCTTTATGCCGAATTAAAAATAGGTACGGCAGCTCCGACTCCCGATCAACTTAAACGTGTCCCCCATCAACTGGTCGGCACGCTCCACCTCACAGACTATTACAGCGCTGCCCAATACGAAACAGAAGCACTGGAAATTCTGGAGAAATTATTCACGCAACACGAAGTCGTGATTCTCACTGGTGGCTCAATGATGTATGTAGACGCTATCTGTAAGGGAATTGACGATATTCCTACCGTTGATGCGGAAACCCGTCAACTCATGTTACAAAAGTATGAAGAGGAAGGCCTTGAACAACTCTGCGCAGAACTTCGCTTGTTAGATCCGGAATATTACCGGATTGTAGACCTAAAGAATCCCAAGCGGGTGATTCATGCGTTGGAGATTTGCTATATGACCGGACGCACTTATACTTCTTTTCGCACCCAACAAAAAAAACAGCGTCCTTTCCGTATTCTGAAAGTCGGCCTGACTCGTGATCGGGAAGAACTTTATGACCGTATCAACCGTCGGGTAGACCAGATGATGGAGGAAGGATTATTGGAAGAAGTACGTTCCGTACTTCCCTATCGTCACCTCAATTCACTCAATACAGTAGGCTATAAAGAACTGTTCAAATATCTGGACGGAGAATGGGAACTCTCCTTTGCTATAGACAAAATCAAGCAAAACTCCCGCATTTATTCGCGTAAACAGATGACCTGGTTCAAAAGAGATGAAGAAATAAAATGGTTCCACCCGGAACAAGAAACGGAGATACTAGCGTACCTCCGTCAATCTTTATAATTATAGTTAAGAAGAAGAGTCCACTATTAAACACCTATGGAACAAAACATTTACATCTCTTTTAACTCCACAGTTTATTGACAATAAAGTTGCCGATAAAGAACAAGTCGCCCATAAAAATAATGCTGAATACTAGGAAAGTGAAACAAGTACTCCACCGGGCTCCTCCCTCCTCTTCGCCACGTTTGATACGAAGCAGGGAACTATGTAAACAATCACCTGCTATGAACAGTACAAACAAACTCGGTATCAAGTCACCCCATGACACCAACCACAGATTATCACCCTTTCCCATCAGGAACGTCAATGCCACGGCCAATAAGAAGACAGAAGCATATTGCAAGTCTTTTCTTTTTGAATTCATAGTGGTAATGTTTAAAGTCCTTTTCACAAAGATATTGAATCTCACCCAATAATCCTTATCAAATCTATATAAAAATCGGTCAGGCTTTGTTGAATCTAAGTTTATTGTTACTTTTGCAAGTACGAATTAAAACCAAAACCGATTATAAACGCAGATGAAAAAGATCAGCATCACTTTATTACTCTGCCTTCTCTGTCTGACCGGAATGGCACAAGGACAAAAGGCACTCGATTTAAAAGATATTACTTCCGGACGTTTCCGCCCGGAAAATATTCAGGGAGTAATCCCTATGCCTGATGGCGAACACTACACACAGATGAACGCTGACGGCACGCAAATCATTAAATACTCTTTCAAGACAGGTGAGAAAGTAGAAGTGATTTTCGATGTAAATACTACACGCGAATGTGACTTCAAGAACTTCGACAGTTATCAGTTCTCTCCCGACGGTCAGAAATTGCTGATTGCTACTAAAACAACACCTATTTATAGGCATTCATACACAGCTGTACATTACATTTACCCTTTGAAACGAAATGATAAGGGCGTTACGACAAACAACATTATTGAACGGCTGTCTGACGGTGGACCTCAACAGGTCCCCGTCTTTTCTCCGGACGGTACCATGATTGCATTTGTACGCAACAATAACATATTTCTTGTTAAGTTGCTTTACGGCAACAGCGAAAGCCAGGTCACAGAAGATGGCAAACAGAATTCGGTAATCAACGGTATTCCTGACTGGGTGTATGAAGAAGAGTTCGGCTTCGACCGTGCTTTGGAATTCAGCGCCGACAATACGCTGATTGCTTTTATCCGTTTCGACGAGTCGGAAGTTCCCTCCTACTCTTTCCCGGTATTTGCCGGACAAGCACCCCGCATTGATGCTTTAAAAGATTATCCGGGCGAATATACATACAAGTATCCGAAAGCCGGATATCCGAATTCGAAAGTAGAGGTACGCACGTATGACATCAAATCACATGTCACCCGTACAATGAAACTCCCATTGGATGCGGACGGATACATTCCGCGTATCCGTTTCACAAAGGATGCCAACAAATTGGCTATCATGACATTGAACCGCCATCAAGACCGTTTTGATCTTTACTTTGCCGATCCCCGTTCCACACTTTGCAAACTTATACTTCGTGATGAGTCTCCTTATTACATAAAGGAGAATATTTTCGATAATATCCAGTTCTATCCGGAATACTTCAGCCTGCTTAGCGAACGTGACGGTTACAGTCACCTCTATTGGTATAGCATGGGGGGGAATCTGATTAAAAAGGTTACTAACGGTAAGTTTGAGGTGAAAGATTTTCTGGGATATGATGAAGAAGACGGTTCTTTCTATTATACCAGCAATGAAGAAAGCCCTCTGCGCAAAGCTGTCTATAAAATAGACAAGAAGGGCAAGAAGCTCAAACTATCCCAACAGGTAGGAACCAATACACCACTCTTCAGCAAATCGATGAAGTATTACATGAACAAGTTCTCCAACTTGAATACTCCGATGCTGGTTACACTGAATGATAATTCGGGCAAAACACTCAAAACGCTTATTACCAATGACGGATTGAAACAAACATTGTCTGGATATGCTGTGCCACAAAAAGAGTTCTTCACTTTCCAAACCACAGATGGCGTGAAGTTGAACGGCTGGATGATGAAACCGGTTAATTTTTCCGCATCTAAAAAATATCCGGTACTGATGTATCAATATAGCGGTCCGGGCTCTCAACAGGTATTAGATACCTGGGGAATCAGTTGGGAAACATACATGGCAAGCCTCGGTTATATCGTGGTATGCGTGGACGGTC
Organism: Bacteroides sp. AM54-2NS; assembly: GCF_003602935.1. Taxonomy (NCBI): domain Bacteria; kingdom Pseudomonadati; phylum Bacteroidota; class Bacteroidia; order Bacteroidales; family Bacteroidaceae; genus Bacteroides; species Bacteroides sp. AM54-2NS. Next base: position 16,115 of record NZ_QTMZ01000041.1, on the reverse strand, counting down.
GCGGCACAGGAGGTCGTGGAGAAGCTTTCGAGAAATGCACTTATCTGAAAATCGGAGTCAAAGAAGCCAAAGATCAGGTAGAGACTGCTTTGTATCTCGCAAACAGCCATACGTGGATAAAGATCGCATCGGAATCTGGGGCTGGAGCTACGGCGGATACATGACTCTTATGAGCATGAGCGAAGGAACTCCCGTATTCAAAGCAGGAGTAGCAGTAGCTGCACCCACCGACTGGCGTTTCTATGATACGATTTATACCGAACGCTTCATGCGTACTCCGAAAGAGAACGCGGAAGGATATAAGGAATCATCAGCCTTCACCCGCGCTGACAAACTACATGGAACTTGTTGTTGGTGCATGGCATGGCAGACGATAATGTGCACTTCCAAAATTGTGCGGAATATGCCGAGCAGTTGGTTCAGCTTGGAAAACAATTTGATATGCAAGTGTATACAAACCGCAATCATGGAATATATGGTGGCAATACCCGCCAACACCTATACACACGGTTGACCAACTTTTTCTTGAACAATTTATAATGACGGACAGAGTACGTAAGCCCGAATGGCTGAAAATTAATATTGGTGCCAACGAACGATACACCGAAACCAAACGGATTGTCGACTCCCACTGCTTGCATACTATATGCAGCAGTGGGCGTTGCCCTAATATGGGAGAATGCTGGGGAAAAGGAACTGCTACCTTTATGATTGGCGGTGACATCTGCACGCGCAGTTGCAAATTCTGCAACACACAAACCGGCCGCCCGCACCCGCTAGATGCAAACGAACCTACCCATGTCGCAGAATCCATCGCACTGATGAAACTGGATCATGCTGTCATCACTTCCGTAGACAGAGATGATCTGCCGGATTTGGGAGCAACACATTGGGCACGTACCATCCAGGAAATAAAACGGCTGAATCCACAAACAACAATCGAAGTGCTCATTCCTGATTTTCAAGGCAGGATGGAATTGTTAGATTTGGTAATCGAAGCCCGTCCCGACATTATTTCACACAATATGGAAACCGTACGCCGCATTAGTCCGCTAGTGCGTAGCGCGGCAAATTATGATACAAGTCTGCAAGTCATCAGACACATTTCCGGAAAGGGAGTTAAATCTAAAAGCGGCATTATGGTCGGACTGGGTGAGACCCCGGAGGAAGTCGAAACATTGATGGATGATCTGTTAGCAACCGGTTGCCAGATTCTTACCATAGGCCAATACCTTCAACCGAGTCACCGGCATTATCCCGTTGCAGCATACATCACTCCGCAACAATTTGCAGAATATAAAACTGTAGGTTAGAGAAAGGATTCAACATCGTAGAAAGCGCTCCCCTTGTTCGTTCCTCCTACCATGCAGAGAAACATATTCGTTAGCAAACAAAACATATCCCCTATTTGTTTTATTGATAGAACCGACAAATAAACATAAATATAGAGATGGCTCATAAAGGAACACTTTCTTCCGCATTTAACATGTCGCTGGGTTTTATCCCCGTTATTATTTCCATTTTATTGTGTGAACTTATAACGCAAGACACGGCTATTTACATCGGTACAGGCATAGGTATTATAGGTATATACCTTTCTTATCGACGTAAAGGATTGTTAATTCCTAATTTTATCCTCTATATAGCAACCGGAGTGTTAGCACTATTATCCGTAGCAGCTCTCATTCCTGGTGATTACGTTCCATCCGGTGCACTTCCACTTACGCTGGAAGTCAGTATTCTCATTCCGATGTTGAGCCTTTACATGCATAAGAAAAGGTTTATCAACCACTTCTTAAAACAGATAGGTTCTTGCAACAAACGTTATATGCGCAGGGAGCAGAAGCAGCCGTTGTATCTGCCCGCATTGCCTTGATTTTCGGAATACTGCATTTTATTATAATCAGCATCACCGTCATTTTCCAAAACCCACTAAGTAAGACAAGTCTGTTTGTACTCTATAAAGTGTTACCTCCTACTGTCTTTCTGATGAGTATCCTGTTCAATCAGATCGCCATCCGTTTCTTCAATCATTTAATGTCACACACGGAATATGTTCCTATTGTGAATACCAAAGGAGACGTGATCGGGAAAACACCTGCAATAGAAGCTGTTAATTACAAAAACGCATACATCAATCCGGTGATAAGAATTGCCATATCCACTCACGGAATGTTATTCCTTTGCGACAGGCCATCAACAGCCATTCTGGATAGAGGAAAAGTAGATATTCCCATGGAATGTTATCTCCGCTACGGAGAATCTCTGGAAGCAGGCGCCACTCGTTTAATCAACAATGCTTTTCCTCATGAAAAAGGTATCAAACCTGAATTCAACATCGTTTATCACTTCGAGAATGAAGTGACCAACCGTCTTATCTATCTATTCATTGTCGATATCAAAGATGACTCCATCCTTTGTACCCCCCGCTTTAAAAACAGTAAGCTGTGGAATTTCAAACAGATAGAGGAAAACTTAGGAAAAGGCTTCTTCAGCAGCTGCTTCGAAGATGAATATGAACACCTGAAAGGCGTTATTTATATAAGAGAAAAATACAGGGAATCTTAGATAAATCGGGCACATGTCCTTTCCAGTCCTTCACTGTACGCGTCTGTATATATTCTCCTTCACAAGTAATATTGGCAGCGATACAGAGCTTTGTTTGAGGACGGCAATTCAACAAAATATCCTCTACCATCTTATGATTCCGGTAAGGCGTCTCTATGAAAAGTTGCGTCTGACTTTCAGCATACACACGCTGCTCCAATGCTTTTAGTTTCTTGGCACGTTCTCCCGGTTCAATCGGCAGATAACCGTGAAACGCAAAACTCTGTCCGTTAAAGCCGGAAGCCATCACGGAAAGGATAATGGATGAAGGTCCGACCAAAGGAACCACTTTCAGCTTTTTACGTTGTGCGATAGCAACCACATCCGCTCCCGGGTCAGCTACTGCCGGACAACCTGCTTCGGAGATAACCCCCATTGAAGCTCCACCCACCAAAGGTTGCAGATAACCGGAAATATCATCAGGAGAAGTATGCTTGTTCAACGGGTAAAATGTCAATGCATCAATATCAATCTCCCGGTCCACCTTTTTCAGGAAACGCCGGGCAGAACGAACATCTTCGACTATAAAATACCGGATACCAGAAATGATCTCCTTATTATAAGAAGGCAATACCTTTTCAATAGACGTATCACCTAACGTCACGGGCAACAAATAGAGGGCAGTTTCCACTTTTTAAATTGAGAATTAAGACTATACTTTAATATTAAAAATCAAATAAGGTTTTGAGCGAAGCTAATTAAAAATTGAAAAATGCAACAGTTTAGGAAGCCAAATAGTTGGATTCACTTAACATCACATGATAATCAGTAAATTCCAGGAGATCTTTCAGTTTCATGTCCTTATGCTTTTTCATATAAGAAGCGATGATTCTTGCTCCCATCCATGTTCCGATCAATGCCGGAGCTTGAGCACCCAACATATCGACAGCAGGAGCAGGCTTCATATAATAGCGGATCACCATCGGGTCTCGTGCATGCAGATGATCGTTGGTACAGATATAATTCCATATCTCCTTTTCATTCTCCTTACACCAGTCGTTTTCCTCCTTGGAATATCCCATCGCTTCGCCGATATCACTATATCCTAATAAGTTTTGCACGACGTAGTTGATTTTTCCGGAGTGCATCATCAAGTCAATCAAACAAGTACCCTCATGATAGTTCATTCCGTAACGGCTCAAAAGATAAAAAGCAAAACAATCCGGCACAATCCGTTCCGGACGCATCGAGCGACATTGATAATCGTAATAGAAACGCTTATAAAGAGGATAATCTTCCCCCATATATTTATCAAGACTGATCCCTAATAAAGAATCCACCAAAATAATAGATTCGTTGAAGGCAGACACTTGCGAATAGATAAACGGCACTTTCGTATCAGGCACTTCCTTCTTCAGTTTCCGGAATCCTTTGTTAAGTCCTTTTTCCACCTCATCCAGATTAGGGTACTTTGCTTCTACGTCGCTAAGCAAACGGACTAAAGTCGTATCCGAATAGAATTTCTGCAGACGTTGCGAAATGGTATCATCTTTCACCGTACCGATAGACAATACATCCTCAATCAGGATTTTCGTCGGCATACGGTAGTCCATCGTCAACTTCTGCATAGCAGAAAAGCTGTTGGAGCGAACGTATTCGCTCAACAGCTTATCATATCTTAGAACAGAAATCTCCTCTTCCTTCTGCTCCGTACCCTTTCCCGTGCTTATCCCGCAGGAGGCGAAAAGCATACTAATTAAAATAATAAGAAGAGAGATCCGTAGTTTCATAATCTTTTATCCGTAAATGATGTTACCATTTTCGTCCATATACTCATCGAGTCCTTTCTCGTAAGTAGCCATGGCACGAAGACTCATACCTACACTGGAAAATCCACCGTCATGGAATAAGTTCTGCATAGTTACCTTACGGGTAAGATCGGAGAACATCACGATGCAATAATCGGCACATTCGTCAGCCGTAGCATTTCCGAGCGGAGACATACGATTGGAGAAATCAAACAGTTTATCCATACCCTTCACGCCCGAACCGGCAGTAGTAAATGTAGGAGACTGCGAGATAGTGTTCACACGTACGCTATGTTCGCGTCCGTAGATGTAACCAAAGCTACGTGCAATAGATTCCAGCAATGCCTTAGCATCTGCCATATCATTGTAGCCGTAGAAAGTACGCTGCGCGGCCACATAGCTCAAAGCAACGATAGAACCGTAATCTGCAATAGCGTTCAATTTCTTGGCCGACTGAATCATTTTATGGAATGAAACAGCTGAAATATCCAATGTCTTATCCAACATTCCATAGTCAAGGTCATCGTAAGTACGTTTTTTGCGCACGTTGGGAGACATACCGATAGAGTGGAGTACAAAATCAATTTGTCCACCCAGTATATCCATGGAGGTCTTGAATACATTTTGCAAATCTTCTACGCTGGTGGCATCTGCCGGAATAACCTGGCAATTTAATTTCTGGGCCAAAGCGTCGACTTCTCCCATACGGATAGCCATCGGAGTATTTGATAATGTAATAGTTGCACCTTCTTCTACGGCACGCTCTGCTACTTTCCAGGCAATAGACTGATCGTTCAAAGCACCGAAGATAATACCTCTTTTTCCTTTCAACAAGTTATAACTCATATCTTTTAATAGTTAAATTTTGTGCAAAGATAGGAACTTTCTGCATAAAAACACGAGAAGTGTGCAAATAATAGACAGAAATGACAAAAAATACACGTATTCTATCAATTAGTCCACATCCTCTTGGGGTTTGCCACCTATCTTTGCAATCGATAATTAAGAGGTTTTTTCATAATATTTATTTAAGGTTAGAATTAGGTTAACATGAATTTGTCTTATTCCTCTCCTGCAGGCTGCCTGCGACAGATCGCCTGCGGAAGGACATAAGGATTATGAAATCACCCTCATTAATCATCACCCAACTACCAAGAAAAACAATAGATGTATAACCCTATAGAAATAAGTTACTAAATGAACACATTGACAAAAAGACTCTTCTGGATGGCCCTATGCTGTTTACCGTTTATCTCATCAGGATGTAAACAAAGCGAGACTGCCGTAAAAGAAAGCTCCATCAGTGACGCTCTCTACCAGAATCTACCTTTTGAAATGCCCAAAGTACAGCAACCGGTTTTTCCTGCTTACGAGGTAAACATTGAGAAATTCGGAGCCAAAGGCGATGGTCTGTTTCTGAATACCAAAGCAATCAACGATGCTATTAAAGAGGTGAATCAACGCGGAGGGGGTAAAGTGGTTATCCCGGAAGGCATCTGGTTGACAGGACCTATCGAACTGTTGAGCAACGTGAATTTATATACGGAACAGAATGCATTGGTGCTTTTCACCGGTGATTTTGAGGCATATCCTATCATTGCCACTTCTTTTGAAGGATTGGAAACCCGTCGTTGCCAATCGCCTATTTCCGCACGCAATGCAGAGAACATCGCTATCACAGGATATGCACATTTGACGGGAACGGCGACTGCTGGCGTCCGGTAAAAAAAGGCAAACTGACTGCTTCACAATGGAAAAAGCTAGTAAACTCGGGAGGTGTTCTTGATGAAAAACAAGAGATATGGTACCCCACGGCCGGTTCACTGAAAGGTGCAATGGCTTGTAAAGATTTCAATGTACCCGAAGGTATCAATACAGACGAAGAATGGGCTGAAATCCGTCCGTGGTTGCGCCCGGTGTTGTTAAGCATCGTCAAAAGCAAGAAAGTACTGTTGGAAGGTGTTACTTTCAAAAACTCACCAAGCTGGTGTCTGCACCCCTTGTCCTGCGAAGATTTTACAGTTAACAATATCATGGTCATCAATCCGTGGTATTCCCAGAATGGTGACGCTATCGACCTGGAATCTTGCAAGAACGCGCTCATTATTAATAGTGTATTCGATGCGGGAGATGATGCTATCTGTATCAAATCCGGTAAAGATGAAGACGGCCGCCGTCGCGGTGAACCTTGCCAGAACGTTATCGTTAAAAATAATACGGTACTGCACGGACACGGTGGATTCGTAGTAGGTAGTGAAATGTCGGGTGGCGTGAAGAACATCTATGTAGAAGACTGCACATTTATGGGCACAGACGTAGGTTTGCGCTTCAAGAGCACTCGCGGACGTGGCGGTGTGGTAGAAAACATCTACATTAATAATATCAACATGATTAATATTCCGAACGAACCGTTGTTGTTCGACCTGTTCTACGGTGGAAAAGGTGCCGGCGAAGAATCGGAAGAGGATTTGCTGAACCGCATGAAGACAAGTATTCCTCCGGTAACGGAAGAAACACCCGCTTTCCGCAATATTCATATCTCTAATATTGTTTGTAGAGGTTCGGGACGTGCCATGTTCTTCAATGGTTTGCCGGAAATGCCGATCAGCAATATTACCGTTAAGAATGTCGTGATGACAGAAGCTACGGACGGAGTTGTTATCAGCCAAGTTGACGGAGTTACTTTGGAGAATGTATATGTAGAATCATCCAAAGGTAACAATATATTAAATGTCAAAAATGCTAAGAATCTGATCGTAGACGGAAAGGTTTATGAAGAATTGGGAGCGAAAGAAGAAATTTTAAGCCTCAAATAAAGTTCATTGCAAAAAAGAAAACCACAATATCATTATATAGAGTAAAAAGCTCAAATAGCAGACTATAATCTTTTCAAAAGATAGACAGTCTGCTATTTTTTCTGTTACTTTTGCAAGGAGAAATACGACGTATAATTTCAGCCTTAGAAAATCATGAAGAAGAATCTTTTTATTTTTACTTTCCTTTTAGGAGTTTTCAGTCTGTCTGCCCAGGCGCAGAAACAGGAGAAAACCATCACAGTTGAAGTACAAAACAACTGGAATCAGGCCAAAGCGGATGCTCCGGTTGTTATCAAGCTGCATGAGTTGCACGCCGGCTTCAAAGTTAAATCCGCTGTTGTCATGGAAGGAACAAAAGAAATTCCATCGCAGCTGGACGATTTGAACAGAGACCGCAAGATGGACGAACTGGTCTTTGTGACCGACCTCCCTGCTCACGGTAGAAAAACATTCCAGGTTACACTCTCTTCCGAGAAAAGTGCAAAGACTTATCCGGAACGGGTTTATGCCGATATGTTTATAGTAGACAACCGGAAAGGCAAACATCAACGGGTACAGGCTATCACCGTTCCCGGCACCAGCAATATATACAGCATGGTACGTCCGCACGGTCCGGTTTTGGAATCGGAACTAGTGGGCTATCGCCTTTATTTCAATGAGAAACAGACACCGGATATTTACGGCAAGTTCAACAAAGGACTGGAGATTAAAGAATCGCAATTCTACCCGACGGATGAACAGTTAGCTAAAGGATTCGGAGACGACGTACTTCGTGTGTTCGACAGCTGCGGACCGGGCGCATTGAAAGGTTGGGACGGACAAAAAGCAACGCATATCACTCCGGTGGACACTCGCACAGAACGTATCATCTCTTACGGACCGGTGCGGGTGATTGCAGAAATTGAAGTGACCGGATGGAAATATCAGGATCAGGAACTGAATATGATGACACGCTACACGCTTTATGCCGGACATCGCGATCTTCATATCGAAACATTCTTTGACGAACCACTCAATAAAGAAGTTTTCTGCACAGGTGTGCAAGACATCGTAGGTACTTCCAAGTCTTTCTCCGATCATAAAGGGCTCGTAGGAAGTTGGGGAACAGACTGGCCGGTCAACGACACCGTGAAATATGCCAAAGAAACTGTAGGGCTGGGCACTTGTATCCCTCAACGTTATGTGAAATCGGAAGAAAAGGATAAAGCCAATTTCCTTTATACCATTACCGCTCCGGGAAATAAATATTTCCAGTATCACACTACTTTCACTTCGATGAAAGAGACATTCGGATATAAAACACCGGAAGCATGGTTTGCTCATCTCCGCGAATGGAAAGAAGAGCTGGCTCATCCGGTGACAGTGAAAATAAAAGATAACCGCACCAATAAATAGGGTAGAAACAAATACAACTAAACAAAAATTACGAGGTTTCTACCAATTTTTCTATGACTCTGCACAAATATTCCTCCTTGTGCAGAGTCTTTTTATTTACCTTTGCCATCAGATAAAACCAACGAATCATATCTATAAAATAATCTATCTATAACATGAAACGATTGACACAGACTTTAGCTTTTTGCTTATTAACGGTTTTCACCGCAGTAGCACAGAAGAACTATGTATCTGAAGTATGGGTTTCCGACCTCGGAAACGGTAAATACAAAAATCCGGTACTTTATGCCGACTACTCCGATCCGGACGCTTGTCGCGTAGGGGATGATTTCTATATGACTTCATCCAGTTTCAACTGCTTGCCGGGATTGCAAATCCTTCATTCCAAAGATTTAGTCAACTGGACAATCATTGGTGCTGCAGTTCCCAATGCCCTCCCTCCTATCGAAACTCCGGAACGGCCGGAACACGGCAATCGTGTCTGGGCTCCGGCTATCCGTCACCACAACGGTGAGTTCTATATTTTTTGGGGAGATCCCGATCAGGGAGCTTTTATGGTGAAAGCCAAAGATCCGAAAGGTCCGTGGAGCGAACCGGTCTTGGTGAAAGCGGGAAAAGGTATTATTGACACTTGTCCGTTTTGGGATGAAGACGGAAAAGTATATATGGTACACGCATACGCAGGAAGCCGTGCCGGACTGAAAAGTGTAATCACTATCTGCGAACTGAATGCGGAAGCAAATGCAGCGATCACTCCTTCTCGTATTATCTTCGACGGTCACGAAGCACATCAAACTTGCGAAGGTCCTAAAATGTATAAGAGAAACGACTATTATTATATCTTCCATCCGGCCGGCGGGGTACCGACAGGCTGGCAGGTCGTACTACGTTCTAAAAACATCTACGGTCCTTACGAATGGAAAACAGTACTCGCGCAAGGTAACTCTCCAGTCAACGGTCCTCACCAGGGTGCATGGGTGGATACTCCTACCGGAGAAGACTGGTTCCTCCACTTTCAGGATGTCGGCGCTTACGGACGTATTATGCATCTCCAACCGATGAAGTGGGTGAACGACTGGCCTGTGATCGGCATCGATAAAGACGGTGACGGCTGCGGCGAACCTGTTTTGACTTACAAGAAGCCGAATGTAGGTAAAACATACCCTATCTGCACTCCGCAGGAAAGTGACGAGTTCGACGGATATACACTTTCTCCACAATGGCAATGGCACGCTAACATCAATGAGAAATGGGCCTATTATGCAGGTGACAAGAGTTATGTGAGATTATATTCTTATCCGGTTTTAAAAGAATATAAGAATTTGTGGGATGTAGCCAATCTGCTCTTGCAGAAAACTCCTTCTGATAATTTCACCGCAACAATGAAACTTACGTTCAGCCCTAATCCTAAACTTAAAGGTGAACGCACCGGACTTGTTGTTATGGGCAGAGATTATGCCGGAATCATTCTGGAAAATACAGATAAAGGTTTGATCTTATCTCAAGTTGAATGTAAAAGAGCGGATAAAGGAAAACCGGAACAGGCAAATGCTTCTGTCGATCTTTCTCAAAATACAGTTTACCTGAAAGTTCGTTTCAGTTGTGATGGCAAGAAAATCAAGGGTAGCGAAGGCGGACATGACCTCATTGTGATGTGCAACTTCAGCTATAGCCTCGATGGAAAGAAGTATGAATCATTGGGTAATCCTTTCCAGGCAAAAGAAGGACAATGGATCGGCGCTAAGGTCGGTATGTTCTGCACACGTCCTGCCATCGTTACTAACGACGGAGGATGGACAGATGTAGACTGGTTCCGTATCACCAAGAAGTAAGCAGCTTTATTCTGAACAAGCATAGTTAATGAGGATGTCAAAAGTCTCCAACAACTGTCTTTTAGGCACAGATTACACGGTTTTAGCTAATTTAAGAACCGTGAAATCCGTGCCTAAATAATTTCATATTTATAGACTGTTTTTACTTTCAAGGCACCCTCGTTTCATTTTAATCCATTTTTTATTTCTACCTTTGCATCTAAAAGATAGTCTATATAGGATAAACAATAAACCAAAAACTCAATGAAGAAACTAGTTATATTCGATCTGGATGGAACATTGCTGAATACCATCGCCGACCTTGCCCACAGTACAAATTACGCTTTAAATAAATTAGGCTATCCTACACACGAAATAGAAAAGTATAATTTCATGGTAGGAAACGGCATCAACAAACTCTTTGAACGTGCATTACCCGAAGGGGAAAAGACGGAAGAAAATGTGCTCCGCGTTCGCAACGAGTTTATTCCTTATTATGATATTCACAATGCAGACGATAGTTGTCCCTATCCGGGTATTTCAGCGTTATTGTCGTATCTGCAATCCGCAGGTATTCAGATTGCCGTAGCTCCAACAAATATCAGGCTGCTACCGAGAAACTCGTTGCTCATTATTTCCCGGAAATCCGCTTTACTGCTGTTTTCGGGCAGCGGGAAGGAGTGAATGTCAAGCCCGACCCGACAGTCGTTCTTGATATATTAAAACTTGCCAATGTACGAAAAGAAGATGTTCTTTATGTAGGCGATTCCGGTGTAGATATGCAAACAGCAGCCAATGCCGGTGTAACCGCTTGCGGAGTGACATGGGGATTTCGACCGCGCACAGAACTGGAAGAATTTGCGCCTCAATACATCACGGAGACTGCAGAAGAGATAAAACGCCTCATCTCGGCTGATAAAGTCTAATATTACATATTTTCCGTACAAATTTCAAAGTAATCAACCTTTTCAGGTAGTTACAAGCTAGTAGACAAGTGATTATAAACGCTGTTTCATTCCATGCAGACAAGAGATTATTCTCATCCCTATGAGAAAGATTCTCATACCAATGGAAATATATTCTCATAGGTATGAGTATTTTTTCTCATAGGGATAAGTACAGTTGAGAATAAATAAATCTATCTATTGTTTACTGCTTGTTCCAATTGTTTCAATGCTTGTTCCAACACGGCACGCGGACAAGCGATGTTCAATCGCATAAAGCCTTCCCCCTCCTTGCCAAATGTTGTTCCGTCATTCAATGCAAGATGTGCATCTTCTACGAAAAGGCGGTTCAGCTGGTCCTGATTGAGTCCCAACGCACGACAATCCAGGAAAATAAGATAAGAGGCTTGCGGACGAATCATCTTAATGGCGGGAATATACTCCTTCAAATAAGTTTCCGTGAAGTCTACATTTCCTTTAATATAGCCTACCACTTGATCCAGCCATTCTGTTCCATGACTGTAAGCAGCCGCTACGCTAAGATAAGCAAACAGATGCCCTTCACTGAATTCACTTGCTTCCATATACTTCTGGAAACGGTGACGAAGTTCATCATTTTCAATGATTGCATAAGAACTGGCCAGCCCCGGCATATTGAACGCTTTGCTCGGAGACATAAAGACAAGTGAATTCATCCGTGCTTTTTCCGAAATCAAAGCAAAAGTAGGATGTTTATAAGGAGGTAAAGTCAAGTCGGCATGAATTTCGTCAGAGATCACCAGAGTACCGCTTTCATAACAGATATCAGCTATTTGAGAAAGTTCCTCTTTCGTCCATACGCGTCCACCCGGATTATGAGGATTACTTAAAATCAGCAATTTGCATCCTTGTACATCCCGGCGAAAACGATCAAAGTCAATATGATACTGTCCATCTTTCAGTACCAATGGACTGTATACTACCTCACGCTCATTCTTCTGCGTTACCAAAAAGAAAGGATGATAAACAGGAGGCATGACCATTACTTTATCACCTTTTTGCGTAAAACATTGAATAACAAAAGCCAATCCGCGGACAATACCGGGAGTGAAAGTCAACATCTCTTCACGGATCGTCCAGCCATGACGCTCTTTCACCCAGTTAACAATAGACTCCGACCATTCTTTGCAAGCAAAAGTATATCCGAGCACTTCATGTTCCAGCCGTTTTCTCAAAGCCTCTATTACAAAAGGAGCCGTACGGAAATCCATATCAGCTACCCACATTGGAATCAAGTCATTGCGTCCCCAACGGCTTTCTACAGCATCCCATTTTACGGAATCTGTACCGTTACGGTTTATTATTTCATCAAAATTATAGTTCATACTGCATAATGTTTTTATGTTATGTGAGACAAAAGTAGTACATTTGTACTCAATTCAAAAAGGAATTTATGACGAAAGCTTTATTTTTTGATATAGACGGAACGCTGGTCAGTTTTGAAACTCACCGTATACCGTCTTCTACCATCGAGGCGTTGGAAGCTGCCCACGCAAAAGGGCTGAAGATATTTATTGCTACCGGACGCCCGAAAGCCATTATCAACAACCTTTCCGAATTGCAGGACCGGAACCTTATCGATGGATATATAACCATGAACGGAGCCTATTGTTTTGTCGGTGAACAGGTTATTTATAAAAGTGCCATACCACAGGGAGAAGTGAAAGCAATGGCAGCTTTTTGCGAGAAGAAAGGTGTTCCCTGCATTTTCGTAGAGGAACATCATATTTCTGTCTGCCAACCTGATGATATGGTGAAAAAGATATTCTACGATTTTCTGCATGTGAATGTAATTCCTACTGTATCTTTTGAAGAAGCAACAAGCAAGGAAATTATACAGATGACTCCTTTTATCACAGAGGAAGAAGAAAAAGAAATCCGACCGTCCATCCCTACCTGCGAAATCGGGCGCTGGTATCCTGCCTTTGCTGACGTCACGGCTAAAGGAGATACCAAGCAGAAAGGGATTGATGAAATAATCCGATACTTCGATATTAAACTGGAAGAAACGATGTCATTCGGAGACGGAGGAAACGACATCAGTATGCTTCGCCACGCAGCCATCGGAGTTGCTATGGGACAGGCTAAGGAAGACGTGAAAGCCGCTGCCGATTACGTTACGGCTCCCATTGACGAGGACGGAATAAGTAAGGCAATGAAACATTTCGGAATTATTTAATAATGTGCCGATTTACCAATGCGCCAAAAAAACTATTATCCCGCGATTTCATGACACAACGTATTGGCAAATTAACACATCAACAAATTTGCATATTATTATATTATGAGCGTAGACACTAACAACGCCGAGTTTCAGGATGCACTGAATCTGATTCAATATACCCGCCAATCGGTTTTTCTGACAGGAAAAGCCGGTACGGGAAAATCTACATTCCTGCGTTATGTCTGCGAGCATACCAAGAAGAAGCATGTTGTACTTGCACCGACCGGAATTGCCGCAATCAATGCCGGTGGAAGTACGATGCATAGCTTCTTCAAACTACCTTTTTATCCGCTATTGCCGGATGATCCTAATTTAAGTCTCCAACGTGGCCGTATTCACGAGTTCTTCAAATACACCAAGCCACATCGTAAGTTGCTGGAACAAATAGAACTGGTCATTATCGACGAAATCTCTATGGTACGGGCAGACATCATCGATGCCATCGACCGTATCTTACGAGTTTATTCACATAATCTTCGCGAACCTTTCGGTGGAAAACAACTCTTATTAGTGGGAGACGTCTTCCAACTGGAACCCGTTGTAAAGAACGATGAGCGGGAAATATTGAACCGCTTCTATCCCACTCCTTACTTTTTCTCTGCCAGAGTGTTCGGACAAATAGACCTCGTCTCTATCGAACTTCAAAAAGTATATCGACAGACAGACCCTGTATTCGTCAGTGTCCTCGACCATATCCGCACCAATACAGCCGGAGCTGCAGACCTGCAACTACTCAACACCCGCTACGGAAGCCAGATTGAAGAATCTGAAGCAGATATGTACATCACACTCGCCACCCGAAGAGATACGGTCGACTCCATTAATGAGAAGAAATTAGCAGAACTCCCCGGAGAACCCATTACTTTTGAAGGGGTTATCGAAGGAGACTTTCCGGAAAGCAGTCTGCCTACTTCACAAGAGCTTGTACTCAAACCCGGTGCACAAATCATCTTCATCAAGAATGATTTTGATCGCAGGTGGGTAAACGGTACGATTGGTGTCATTGCCGGAATTGATGAGGAAGAAGAAACGATCTACGTCATCACCGACGATGGAAAAGAATGTGACGTAAAACTGGAATCATGGCGAAATATCCGCTACCACTACAACGAAAAAACAAAAGAAATAGAGGAAGAAGTATTAGGCAGCTTCACTCAATACCCTATCCGGTTAGCATGGGCCATCACTGTTCATAAAAGCCAGGGACTGACCTTCAGCCGTGTAGTCATCGACTTCACCGGCGGTGTATTTGCCGGAGGACAAGCATACGTAGCACTTAGCCGTTGTACCTCACTGGACGGCATCCAGCTCAAAAAGCCTGTCAACCGTGCTGATGTCTTCGTCCGTCCCGAAATCGTCAACTTTGCCGGACGCTTCAACAACCGCCAAGCCATCGACAAAGCCCTGAAACAAGCACAAGCCGATGTGCAATATGCCGCTGCCTCACGTGCCTTCGACAAAGGGATATGGAAGAATGTCTGGAACAGTTTTTCCGTGCCATCCATTCCCGCTACGATATTGAGAAACCCGTTCCCCGTCGTTTGATCCGCCGTAAACTCGGCATTATCAATACACTGAAAGAACAGAACAAGAAACTCAAAGAACAGATGCGCGAACAACAGGAACGTATACGACAATACGCCCACGAGTACCTGTTAATGGGAAACGAATGTATCACCCAAGCCCACGACGTACGTGCCGCCCTTGCCAACTACGACAAAGCCCTTAGCCTCGACCCCAACTATATAGATGCCTGGATAAGAAAAGGAATCACACTCTTCAACAGCAAAGAGTACTTCGACGCTGAAAACTGTTTCAACACCGCAGTCAGCCTCCATCCTGCAAACTTTAAAGCAGTCTATAACCGTGGAAAGCTCCGACTAAAAACAGAAAACACAGAAGGCGCCATCGCCGACCTGGACAAAGCCACCAGCCTGAAACCCGAACACGCCGGCGCACACGAACTTTTCGGGGATGCCCTGTTAAAAGCCGGAAAAGAAGTGGAAGCTGCGTTACAATGGAGAATTGCAGAGGAACTGAAGAAAAAGAAGAAGTAATAAATCTACATAAAAGAAGAAGACGGAAACCGTCCGTTTTCTTCCTCACCGACCAACACCCCGTTCCTCACCGAGGAAAGACCTGTTCCTCACCGAGAAAGAGAGCATTGCTCACCGAGGAACGGATCCCCCACCTACAACCCCTTGGAGAGCCATTGTATCCTTTGGCGAATCATACACAAATATATTTACAGACTAAATTAGGATCAATCCGAAAAAACGATTGCTTTGTAGGCAATCCTCAAATTCTGTGTAACCTGTAAATCTGTGGTAAATTCTTTTTCATCCATCACGGTACAGGTTATTAGTTAAATGGGAATTTAGCGGTTAAATGGGAATTTTGCAGTTAGGCTGAAAGCCTTACAATTATATATTTATTGGGGTGCCCTGAAAGGGCTTAATTATATAGCGTAGGGCAACGCCCTACGAAAAAAACACACCAGCCACAAGCCCTGAAAGGGCGGAACCGTATAC
>NZ_QTMZ01000040.1:0-54273 GCF_003602935.1 Bacteroides sp. AM54-2NS | reverse complement strand
AAAATACATACAAATATTATGAAGAACGAGAAGTTATAGAAAGGAAAAAGAACGAGAAGTTAATTTATTGTTAAACGGAATAAGAGATTAGGATATTAGCATAGAATACGTGGACGTCGTTAGTTCATTCTATTCAAGGCTCTGGTAAACCTATTGGGAAATGAACAACAGAGTCCACGCCCTTGCATATAACAAAGACGTGAACGCTTAGTTGCCATTATCTCCCCAATTAAAGAATTTACCAGATTCTGAATAGAGATAATATTCTAAACGCTTCTACGTTATTAATCGTAATAAGTCGCTACAAAGATACGGATTTCTTGTTAAAGAACAATGCTTTTAGGGGATAAAGATTTAATGGTGAATGAGGTAGGTGTACAAAATGAGAAATGGCTAATAGATAGATTAAAAAAAGCTCCTTTTACGCTTTAGGTAAAGGGAGCTTTTTAGTCTATGATGTCAGGCGGTTTGTTTCTATGAAAAATGCTTGGTTATTAGTTTAAAAGTCCGGGATTAGCATCAATTGCATCTTGTGGAATACGCAATGTGTAACGGGAATCATCTTGTACAAGTGTGTAGGTTACATCTTCAATTTCTTTTTTGATTTCCGGTCGGGTAGTTCGGCGTAAATCAAACCAACGATGGCCTTCAAAAGCAAGCTCGCGAGCACGTTCTTTCAGAATTTCTGTGACTAGCTTTTCTTGGCTCATCGCATTTATTTCATTCTTTTTCTGCTCATAACCTTCTGATGTATAACGATTCTCTATTAGTTTCAAGAGCCGGGTACGTGCTTCAGGTAATTTATTTAAATGTGCAGCAGCTTCTGCTGAATTTAAATAAAGCTCTCCGGTGCGGAAAGTACATTTGAATTTAGATTCACCACTTTTGATGGAAGTATAATTTCCATTTTTATTTGCTTGATAATACTTGTTTGGACGTAGATCTTTTCCTTCCTCATATTCTTGTAAAAATGAAGGGTAAAGTAAGAGTGATCCGGCATAATCGCTATTTGGAAAAACTTCATAGGCAGTGATCATTTCTACAGATGTAAATTCATTAGGAAGTTTGCCTCCTTCATCATTTAGGTTTACCAATGTCGATTTTCCGGCTAATACACGTTCCGAAGCTTCATAAGATTTGCTCCATTCACCCATGTATAAATATACCCGTGATTCCATAGCATCTACTGATAATGTTGAAAAACGGTATGAATATTGAATTTCCCATTCTTTTTTATTAATCAGTTTCCGTGCTGTTTCTATATCAGATAAAATAGAGGTATATATTTCCTTTACAGTATTTCTTGATGGTATTTCTTCTAAATCAGTATTGAGTTTTAGAGGAACTGCTTTGGTTTCTAATGCTCCGGTAGCTGTATAAGGTTGTCCATAAAGATTGACCAATATGAAATGCATATATGCTCTCATGAGGTAAGCTTCTCCAACTAATTGATTAATATCTTCTTGGCTTCCTTCTGATATTTCATCTTTTTTATCGATGATTGCGTTGGCATAATAGATATTGGTATAATAGGCCGCCCATCCAAATTGTCTCGTACTTGCATTCGGATTAACATCATTCCATTTTTCAACATCTCCTAAAGAATTTTTGGAAGTGGCATCAGACTGTAATATGGTTGCGATATCTGTTCTGATTTCGCATATTCCTCTGTCATTGAGTGCTGTATTGTAAGCTGTTGTGAATAAAGCTCTGTATTCAGCTAGCGTATTGGGAATTACTTGGCCTACTGGTTGTATGTCCAAATAACTATCACAGGAAGATAATAACAGGCTTCCTATTAATGTGAATATATAATATATTTTCTTTGTCATAATATATTTTTTAAAAGTTAAGACTTAGATTGAAGGTAATGGATTTGGGAACTGGGGTAGAGTATAGGTTGCCCATTGATTCCGGATCCATATAATTATCATAATTAGAGCTGATAACGAATAGGTTACGAGCCTCTAATCCTACAGTTGCTCCGCCGATACTTAGTTTATGAAGCCATTCGGATGGAACCCGGTAAGCAAGACGTATATTTTGTAGACGTACAAAGCTTAGCTTTTTTACCCAGATATCCAGTGATCTGTAAATGTCATTTCGAGTACTGAACAAGTAGTAGTCGGCCGGATTGTAATTGTACGTTGCTAATGCAGGGAACTTTCCTGTTGTATTTTCCGGTGTCCATCTATCCAGTATGTCTCTATTCATATTGCGCCCTGGGTCTAAGTCAGATACATTATAACTTGGAGTTGTTTTTACGTGTGCTCCAAAATTATATGAAAAATTCAGATTCAGTTCCCAATTTCGGTAATTGAACGTATTTAGAAAACCGCCCGTGTAGGAGCATCTGACGTTCCAACATAGCTGTAAAAGTCTCTTTGTTCTTCAGTACTTGGTCCTATTTGGTAAGTGCCAAGACCATCTTCATTCGATGTCATTCTGAATAACTCTTCTACAGTGACAGCTTTTCCCTCTTTATTCTCAAGATAGATTTGTCCTGTATCAGGATTTATACCTTTTGTTTTTAGTGCAAAGATTGCACCTACGGGATATCCTTCCAGACTAGGAGTCACTTGGCTTTTATCTGTAAGTACTTTTAGTACTTTATTTTGATTATATGCGAAGTTGAAAGTAGTGTACCAAGAGAAGTTTAGTGGTGATATTACGTGTCTGCAGGTTTATTTCTACACCTTTATTTTCCATACTAGCCCAGTTTATAGACATATTAGTGAATCCATTTTCTAAAGCTAATGCTTTAGAACCAATTAAGTCTGTTCCTTTTCTATAGTAGTAATCTACACTAAGATTGATGGCTTGATTGAGTACAGAAAAATCTATTCCTAGATTGTAAGATGCTGTTTTTTCCCAGCGTAATTTACTGTTGGGAGCACTATTGATAATAATATTTTCTTCACTGTAACCTGGTAAAATATTCACATTATCATATTTTCCGACTAGGAATGGAGAGGTTCCCTTATCAATATTTCCTTGTAAGCCATAAGAAAGGCGAAGAGCTAAATTATCAACCCATTTGTATTGTCTAATGAACGACTCATTTGATAAACGCCATAGACCACTTACCGAATAGATTGGTAAGAAACGGTATTTCTTATCTACTCCGAATAAATCAGAACCATCCATGCGCACACTTCCTCCCAATGTATAACGATTCATTAAAGTATATGAACCATTGGCAAAGAAAGAAGCAAAAGCGTTTTCCTTGTACGATTTAGTTTTTAGATTCCAATCATTGGCTTGTGCTTCATCTTTAAATATGAGATTCTGGAATGTTAGTTTCTTGGGATCATATCCGTATCCGGTTGAGGCTTGGTTGTCTGCCCAGTTTTTGCGAATTTCCGAACCAGCCATTATTTGTATATCATGTATATCCCAAATGTGTTTTTGTATTCTCCTTGGATTTTCCATGTGAGTTGTGAGGTTGTACTATTAGTTGTTTTAAGCATGCCTCCTTCTGGTATAAGATAGGTTTGTACACCATTTTTCCAATATTTATTGGTTTCACGTATATTCCTAATATTATATGAATTTATCCCGGCATATTCTTCTTGCGACAATTGATCCCATTGCACACCAATCTGTGAATAAACTTTCCACTGATCGTTAAAACGTAGCTGAACATCAAAGATAGAATTGATGGCTGTGGTGACAGATTCTTTATTGGTGTTTGCTCGTTCTTCGAATATATTAAAGCCTTGCTTTTCATCTGTTTCATTACTTCTGACTACGTCGTAATCGTAAAGGTAGTTTCCTTGTTCGTCAAACGGAGCAAAGTAAGGGTTGGCGATACGTGAATAATATATAGGGTTAATAAGTCCGTAAGTATCAGTCATAAATGTGTTATTCTTGCGTCTGTTGGCAAAAATAGACATTCCAATTTTTAATATTTTGTTGATTTGGTAAGACGTTTTACTGGTCAGATTAAAACGGCTCATGCTTACACCTGGTACATTTCCGTTTTCTTTGACATAACCAAGTGAGTTGTAATAAGTAACCTTTTCGCTACCACCGGAAATGCTAAAGTTATATTCTTGCGTGAAAGCATCTCTGAATAATATATCATTCCAGTCTGTATTGATTGTTTTCAGTTTGTTTATAGCATTTTGGGCTTCAGGTGTCAGTCCGTTCCACCCCTGTTCTTTATAGATGTCTATTAAGTTATATTGTTTCATGATAGCAGCAACTTTTCCTTTTTCAGGAAATACCGGTATCGGATCTGTTAATCCCCATAATATGTCAAACCGTGCTTCTTTTAACAATTGAAGTTCCAAATCGACTTTCTCTTCCGAGTTTAGTAAGTTGAGTCGTGAAGTATTGAGATTTGGAGTATAAGTCAATTTAGTATTGAAGTTAATAACAGGTTTTCCGGTTTTTCCTCTTTTGGTTGTTACCACAATTACGCCATTTGCAGCACGTGCACCATAGATAGCAGTAGCAGCTGCATCTTTTAATATCGTAATGCTTTCAATGTCGTTTGGACTTAAACCTGCGATAGAAGATTGTGACATATTTACGATGTCATTATCGTTATCTTTGTTGATTTCTGGAATATCAGTCCCTTCCAAAGGTATCCCATCCAATACCCACAACGGGTCTTGTGTTCCATTCAGTGAAGCCGTGCCACGAATACGAATACGTGCTGGAGCTCCCGGTGCACCGGAAGTTGTCGTTACAGCCACACCGGCGATTTGTCCCGCTAATGCCTGGTCGATACTTTTTGCAGCACCTACCATTCCATCTGTTACATCTACTTTGGCAATGGCAGCAGTCAGTTTACGACGTTCCAGTTCTTGATAACCGGTTACTACGACGTCTCCCAATGTGTGTGCAGAAGCTTGAAGTACAATACGATAAGTATCTTTTCCTGCTTGCAAAACGATGTCTTGTTCTTCAAATCCGATATAACTACAATGTAACCTAGTCACCTTTTCCGGAATGGAAATGGAGAATTTACCATCCATATCAGTGATAGTACCTAGAGAAGTCTGTGATGCTCCGGCCTTTTTTAAGTCATCTGCGTTAACATATACGGAAGCGCCGATCAGAGGTTCATTATCTTCACCGGATATAACGACTCCGGTGATTGTACGATTAGCAGCGCTGGCAAAGGCCAGCGCATTTGCAAAGAGGCATATAAGAATGCACAAGTATTTTTTTCTCATTAATGTAGATAGTTAAAGTAATAAGTGGTTTTATTTGATTCCTAAAGCAGTATTAATACGCAGAATCATGTCCTCATAATGATAGCGTGCAGCAGTATCGGAAGTTCCGAGACGGTTCTGCAACAACTTCTTGATACGTAGTAATTCACCGCGTTTCACAGAGATAGCATCTGAAATACGGTTGAGCTGGCTGCCATAGAAATTGAGCACACGTGGAGCACCCATCCGGTCTTCCTGACGAAGTGCACGTTGTTCGGCAGCGTAACAGCTACAGAAAGGAGTAGCGTGGTCAAGCAAGAAATGCTCGTTGGCAATCTTCTTGTTGATTTTAACGGCTTCAGGTTCTGCAGCGGCTGTAAGTAATGCATCGAGGAAGTTTTTCTGCAAAGAACGTTCCATAACATTAGGGATACCACCGCGTTCGGTAACACCGAAAATGTTCTTATGAAGTCCGTCCATAAGTTCCACTACTGTAAAGGCCTTCTTTCCGTTGACAGATTCATTCTCTATCATACGCATCAAACGAGTATTGCCAAGTAAATCCCAAAGGATATAGGCTTGGGCGTTCTTTAAGATTTGTGTAGGAGCATTTTCCTGTTTTCCGATGGGGGTATTGCGAAGTAGATAAGTATATTGCCCCACTTCCGTGTCAAACAGCCATTTAGGGTATGTCAAAACTTCATCCATCAGAAATTTCAGTGAAGCTTGTTGTTTCTCTTTCTCTACGAATGTATAAGTTTTAACGCCGTCTCCTACAATTGTATTTTCAATGTAGATGCCACCAATATTGGCAAGGACATGATATAAATAGTTGTTCCATTGGTTGATTACAGCGTAGTAGAGGCGAGATGCTTCTTCATAAGTTTGTCCCTTCTCACCGGTAGTAGTCCATTGAAGAATTTGTGGAACGATACGTTTCAGATTCTCAATGCCAAGTAAAGAAGAGCGAACCGGATCATCACCTAAATCTTCGTTCTGTGCACGTGGATCTACCGCATCGCGGACATCCTGTGCTTCACTATATTTATAAAGCCGATCAGTATGTTTGCTCAAGAAATCGAATAAAATATCCTTTTCTTCTTCCGGAGTACTCTTTCCGTACCAACGATATCCATATTCGATAGCAAACATATCGTATGGACCGATATGCGGAGAAAGAACTTTCACGCCATCTCCAGGCTGTGCGATATAATTGAATCGTGCATAATCCATGATGGATGAAGCGGTTGAGTTCATTCTGGAAGTGAATGCTTCGGAACGTAATGAATCTGTCGGGAAAGCCCATGAACCCATCATATTGTGGCGGAGTCCTAAAGAGTGGCCTACCTCATGACAGGCGACGAATCGAATGGCATCTCCCATCAAAGCATCAGGCAATTGTACATTACGTGCTTCCGGACACACTGTTCCGGTCTGGACAGTAATCCATTCACGTACCATAGAAAGCACATTGTGCCACCACATAATATCAGCTTCCAGGATTTCTCCGGAACGGGGATCTAACAGAGAAGGTCCCATTGCATTTTTCTTTTCCGAAGCAGCATAAGTCAGTACGGAGTAGTTGACATCATCCATGTCTACATGCATACTGTCCGTGATTTCTTTGGCGATAATCGCATTCTTGAAACCAGCCTTTTCAAAGGCAATCTGCCAGTCCTCGATACCTTTCTTAATGTACGAACGCCATTGGTAAGGAGTTGAATTATCAATGTAGAAGACAATCGGTTTGGCAGGTTCCACCATCTGACCTTTCAGATAAGCCTCCCGATCTTCCGGTTTGGGTTCCATACGCCAGCGGGTGATATACTGTGTCTTATCCGTACGCTGCTGCGCATCACTGAAACTTAATAACGGATTCGTGAAATAACCGACCTTCTGATTGTCGAATCGTCCCATCATCGGCTTCTCGGGCAATAAGAGAATAGAAGAACTAACTTCCACCGTTACATAAACAGTAGTAGTACCTTCCGTTACCCGGGTAGTCAACTCGGAAGTTGCCACGACATTGTTTGAAAAGGATTTGATGGATAGAATACGTGATAAATTCTTGATAGCCGAAGTACCCAGATTAATATTGGTAAATACGTTATTGATACTGGTTTCCGTACCATCATAAATATCATTCACCTTGATTACTAATGCCGTAGAATCTGCATTGACTGCTTCGATCTTGAATGCGGCAATCAGCGGAGAGATAAAATTATCCTTTACCGAACGGAAGATAGCGTCCGTTTGGGGGGCCAGAGGTAATGGACGTTGTTGGCGTAACATTAGTTTGCCCGTCGCTTTGTCCCATTCCATGCAAACCATCTGGTTTTCATAGTTTACTCCGCGGTTTACGCCCGCATCATTAAGTTCGGCAGGAACTCGTTGCAGCTTATTGACAACTAATAAGTCACTAAATCACAAGGAAGCTCTTGATTTTATTTTAGATAATCCTGATTATCTTCAGTATTTATCAATAAGAAAGATTGAAGACATTCATAGTATCCTTATTAAAGAACTGGGAGTTGAGCGTCATATTCGTTCTCGGCGTGTTGGTATTACGGGTACGAATTATCGTCCACTTGATAATGAATATCAAATAAGAGAAGCTATGGAAGACACTTGTCAATTAATTAATAATAAGCAGAGTATCTTTGATAAAGCTTTCCTAGCTTTAGTTCTGTTATCTTACATTCAGCCATTTGCTGATGGTAATAAACGTACTGCCCGTATAACAAGTAATGCAATACTTATAGCCAACGGTTATTGTCCTTTATCATTTCGTTCAGTTGATTCTATCGACTATAAGAAAGCTATGTTAGTTTTCTATGAACAAAATAATATATATCCATTTAAGAAAATATTTATAGAACAGTTTGAATTTGCTGTGAATACATACTTTTGAATTTATCTGTATATTGATGGTTGTTCCAACGATAACATTATTATAAATATAAAAATTATGTTCATAATAAATTTGTAATGCTTCCTGTTTTAATACAAGATTGTTCATTCCGTCTGCAGTAATTTTCTCCTGAAAGCCGGAAGTTTCTGAAAGACTTTTATCTTTGCAACTATAATACATACGGCACTATGAAAAAAGTGATTCTGATTTTTGTGACAATCGTCCTTTCCGGTCTGCTTTATGCAAAAGATAATAAGAGTACCGATGCGTTACTTCGTGAGATTGATGGTATCATTAAAAATCGTCAGACCTATGGAGCGGAAAAGGAGGCGCGTATCGCTGACCTGAAGAAATTGTTGGCGGAGGCTACTTCCGATGAACAACGATATGGTTTTTGCGGACGTCTTTTCGATGAATACCGGGCTTATAATCTGGATTCGTCTTTTGTCTATGCTCAACGGAAAGAGGAACTGGCGCATCGCATGGATAAACTGGATTATCTGGATGATGCTGCCATGAATATGGCGGAAGTGATGGGAACTACCGGAATGTATAAAGAAGCGTTGGAACTATTGGGGCAGATTGATAAGAAAACGCTGCCCGATTATCTCTATGGTTACTATTATCATCTGTATCGCACTATTTATGGATTGATGGGAGATTATGCCGTTACGGAGAAAGTCAAGAAAGAGTATTATCGAATGACGGATCTGTATCGTGACTCTCTTCTGCAGGTCAACGCTTCCGACTCTTTGGGACACGTATTGGTGATGGCGGATAAGTGCATCGTACATGCTCAATACGATGAAGCCATCCGTATGCTGATGGAATATTACAACAAACCTTCTTTGGATGACCATTCAAAAGCAATGCTTACTTATACTCTCTCCGAGGGTTACCGGTTGAAAGGCGACAAGCAGGGGCAAAAACATTACCTGGCCCTTTCGGCCATTGCCGACCTGAAATCGGCGGTAAAGGAATATGTATCTTTGCGCAAACTCGCTTCCCTTGTCTACGATGAAGGGGATATTGACCGTGCTTACAATTACCTGAAATGCTCCTTAGAGGATGCCACTCTTTGTAATGCCCGCCTTCGTACGTTAGAAATCTCGCAAGTCTTTCCTATCATTGACCAGGCTTACCAATTGAAAACCAAACGGCAGCAACAGGAGATGAAAGTATCATTGATTTGTATCAGTTTGCTTTCCGTATTTTTGTTGGTTGCCATTTTCTTCGTTTACAAGCAGATGAAAAAGGTTGCTGCCGCACGTCGCGAAGTGGTTGATACCAATACGTTGTTGCAAGAACTGAACGAAGAACTTCACGATTCTAACTCGCAACTGAAAGAGATGAACCATACGCTTTCGGAAGCCAATTATATCAAGGAGGAATATATCGGCCGATACATGGATCAATGCTCCACCTATCTCGACAAGATGGATTTATACCGTCGTTCCCTGAATAAAATTGCTGCTGCCGGAAGAGTGGAAGAACTATATAAAGCCATTAAATCTTCTCAATTCCTTGACGAAGAACTGAAAGAGTTTTATGCAAACTTCGACATGACTTTCCTGCAACTCTTCCCCAATTTTGTGGAGGAATTTAATGCGCTGCTCACAGAACCCATGCAACCCAAACCGGGAGAACTGTTGAACACCGAACTCCGTATCTTTGCCCTTATCCGGCTGGGGATTACGGACAGTACCAAGATAGCGCAATTCCTCCGTTATTCCGTGACTACCATTTATAATTACCGGACCCGTGTCCGTAACAAAGCTTTGGGAGAAAGAGATGAATTTGAGACTAAAGTAATGCAAATAGGGAAGGTGGAAGAATAAGAAAACCACTACTTTTTTAGTCTGACTTCTATTTTATAACGTTCTTATATTTAGTGGTTTATGCTGTGAGATACTGTGTAAATCACTATATTTTTGCTATCTGCTCAAAGAAGCAGTATGAAATGTGGATACTTTTGTTTCACGGTCATTTCAGCAATGACACAGAGAACGAAAACAAAAGTAACCCTAATATTAACTTTAAATTAATGTACATGAAACAGAGTATGAAGTCGAAAGGCTTTGAACGCCGCCTCTTATTAATAATGTGGGGCTTGTTCCTATCTCTTAGTGCATTCGCACAACAGATTTCAATAAAAGGACATGTAGTAGATGCCACAGGTGAACCGGTGATCGGTGCCAGTGTGGTGGAAGGACGTACAACGAATGGTACGATAACCGATGTAGACGGTAATTTCTCATTAAGCGTTCCGGCTAACAGCACGCTGACTATCTCTTTTGTCGGCTATAAAACGCAGACTGTTCCGGTGAACGGGAAAAACTCGTTGAAAGTAACCTTGCAGGAAGATACGGAAGTATTGGACGAAGTTGTTGTAGTAGGTTACGGAACAATGAAAAAGAGCGATTTGACTGGTGCCGTATCTTCTGTCGGAGTGAAGGACATCAAAGACTCTCCGGTAGCTAATATCGGTCAGGCAATGCAGGGAAAAGTATCCGGCGTGCAGATAATCGATGCCGGTAAGCCGGGTGATAATGTCACCATTAAAATCCGTGGTTTGGGTACGATCAATAACAGTAACCCGCTGATTGTCATTGACGGAATTCCTACCGACTTGGGATTGTCTTCCTTAAATATGGCTGATGTGGAACGGGTAGACGTATTGAAAGATGCTTCGGCAACAGCTATCTATGGTTCGCGTGGTGCCAACGGTGTGGTGATGATTACCAGCAAACGTGGTGCCGAAGGTGCCGGAAAAGTAACGGTAAACGCAAACTGGGCTATTCAGAACGCTACTAAAGTACCCGATATGCTGAATGCTGCGCAATATGCCGCTTTGAGCAATGATATGCTGTCTAATAATGATGATAATACAAACCCTTATTGGGCAGACCCTTCTTTATTGGGAACAGGAACGAACTGGCTGGATGAGATGCTACGTACGGGAGTGAAACAAAGTTATTCGGTTAGCTATTCCGGTGGTACGGAAAAGGCACATTACTATGTATCCGGTGGTTTCCTCGACCAGTCCGGTATCGTGGAAAGCGTTAATTACCGTCGTTTCAACTTTCAGGCAAATAGTGATGCCCAGGTCAATAAATGGTTGAAGTTCACTACTAATCTGACATTCAGTACGGACGTGAAAGAAGGAGGAACTTACAGCATCGGAGATGCGATGAAAGCACTCCCCACCCAGCCGGTGAAGAATGAAGACGGTAGCTGGAGCGGTCCCGGACAGGAAGCGCAATGGTATGGAAGTGTCCGCAATCCGATCGGTACGTTGTACATGATGACGAACGAGACGAAAGGATATAACTTTCTGGCAAATATCACCGGAGAGATTGCCTTTACCAAATGGTTGAAGTTGAAAAGCACCTTCGGTTATGACGCCAAATTCTGGTTTGTAGACAACTTTACTCCGGCTTACGACTGGAAACCGAATCCGGTAGAAGAATCTTCCCGCTATAAGAGTGACAACAAATCATTTACCTACCTGTGGGATAATTATTTTGTATTCGACCATACTTTCGCCCAAAAACATCGTGTAGGGGTGATGGCAGGTTCTTCCGCCCAGTGGAACAACTATGATTACCTGAATGCTCAAAAGAATATCTTCATGTTTGATAATATCCATGAGATGGACAACGGCGAGAAGATGTACAGCATCGGTGGCAGCCAGAGCGACTGGGCACTGCTTTCTCTGATGGCACGTCTCAACTATTCTTACGAAGATAAATACCTGCTTACAGCCACTGTGCGCCGTGACGGTTCTTCCCGCTTCGGTAAGAACAACCGTTGGGGAACATTCCCTTCCGTTTCTCTGGCATGGCGTATTTCGCAGGAAGAATGGTTCCCGAAAGACAACTCTCCGGTGAATGACCTCAAACTGCGTATCGGATACGGTGTGACCGGTAATCAGGAAATTGGTAACTACGGTTTTGTGGCTTCCTATAATACAGGAGTCTATCCTTTCGGCAACAACAACTCCACCGCTTTGGTATCTACCACCCTTTCCAATCCGAATATTCATTGGGAAGAAGTACGCCAGACCAACTTCGGTGTGGATATGAGCCTGTTCAATTCACGTGTCAACCTTTCGCTGGATGCCTACATCAAAAAGACGGCAGACATGTTGGTGAAAGCTTCCATCCCTATCACCTCCGGTTTTGAAGATACTACTGAAACCTTTACCAATGCCGGCAAGATGCGCAACAAAGGGGTGGAAATGACCCTGCGCACCATCAACCTGAAAGGTCTTTTTTCTTGGGAATCTGCTTTAACGGCTACCTATAACAAGAATGAAATTCTGGACCTGAACAGCGAAACTCCGATGTTTATCAATCAGATGGGTAACTCATACGTGACTATGCTTAGAGCCGGTTATCCGATCAATGTATTCTACGGATACGTGACCGACGGGCTTTTCCAAAACTGGGAGGAAGTAAACCGCCACGCCACCCAACCGGGAGCCGCTCCGGGGGATATCCGTTTCCGGGATTTGAATAACGATGGAGTCATCAACGATGAAGACCGTACCGTTATCGGTAACCCGAATCCGAACTGGTTCTTCTCTTTAAGCAATAATTTCTCTTATAAGGGATGGGAACTCTCCGTTTTCCTGCAAGGCGTATCGGGAAACAAGATTTATAACGCCAACAATGTTGACAACGAAGGAATGGCAGCCGCTTACAACCAGACCACAGCCGTATTGAACCGCTGGACGGGTGAAGGAACCAGCAACTCTATGCCCCGCGCCATTTGGGGAGACCCGAACCAGAACTGCCGTGTATCCGACAGGTTTGTGGAAAACGGTTCCTATCTCCGTCTGAAGAACATCACGCTTTCGTATACACTGCCCAAAAAGTGGATGCAAAAGATTCAACTGGAAAATGCCCGCATCTCTTTCTCTTGCGAGAATGTGGCAACTATCACCGGATATTCCGGCTTCGACCCGGAAGTTGATATTAATGGCATCGACAGCAGCCGTTACCCGATTTCACGTACCTTCAGTATGGGCTTGAACTTTAACTTTTAAATCAGGAGAAAGAATATGAAAAAGATAATAACTTTGGTATTTATGTCTGCCGTGCTGGCATTGACATCGTGCAACGATTTCTTGGATAAATATCCCAAATATGGCGTCGATCCCGAATCGGAAGTGACGAACGAGATTGCTGTGGCATTGACTACTGCCTGCTACAAGACTCTTCAGTCATCTAATATGTATAACCAGCGTATTTGGAGCCTCGACATCATCGCAGGCAACAGTGAAGTAGGAGCCGGAGGAGGTACTGACGGTTTGGAGACTGTTCAGGCTTCCAACTTCATAGCCCAGAGCGACAACGGCTTTGCTTTGTATGTATGGCGTTCTCCGTGGGTTGGGATCGGACGTTGCAACATCGTGCTTTCCAATCTGCCTTCAGCATCTATCTCCGATGAGATAAAGACCCGGTGCATGGGTGAGGCTTATTTCCTGCGTGCACATTATTATTATATTCTGGTTCGTTTGTACGGAGGGGTGCCTTTGCGCTTGGAACCGTTTGAACCGGGAGAATCTGCGGATATTGCCCGTAATACGGTAGATGAGGTATATGCTCAAATCCTTTCCGACTGCAAGAATGCAGTGACTATGCTTCCTCCGAAAAGCAGTTATGGAGATGCCAACAGGGGACGTGCCTGCAAAGAGGCTGCAATGGCTATGCTGGCGGATATTTACCTGACACTGGCTCCTAATCATCGTGACTATTACAATGAAGTAGTGACCTTGTGCAATAACATTGCTGCAATGGGATATGATCTGACTCAATGCAATTATGCCGATAACTTTAATGCTACGATCAATAATGGTGCAGAATCTCTCTTCGAAGTGCAATACTCCGGTAGTACGGAATATGACTTCTGGGGCGGTGATAACCAGTCATCCTGGCTGTCTACCTTCATGGGGCCTCGTAATTCGGGTATGGTAGCCGGTGCTTATGGATGGAACCTGCCTACGGAAGAGTTCTTCAAGCAATACGAAGACGGTGATTTGCGGAAAGACATCACTGTGTTGTATCAGGGTTGTCCTGCTTTTGACGGTATGGAATACAGACGTTCCTGGTCGAATACGGGTTATAACGTACGTAAGTTCCTTGTGTCGAAAACCGTCTCTCCGGAGTATAATACCAACCCCAACAACTTTGTAGTATACCGTTATGCGGATGTCTTACTGAAGAAAGCGGAAGCTTTGAATGAGCAGGGACATCCGGATCAGGCTGCCGAACCATTGAATATCGTTCGTAAGCGTGCCGGACTGACAGAGCTGCCGACTACTCTGACGCAGACCGAAATGAGAGAAAAGATTATTCACGAACGTCGGATGGAACTTGCTTTTGAGGGACATCGCTGGTTCGATATGATCCGGGTTGATAATGGAAATTATGCATTGACATTCCTGAAATCTATCGGTAAGAATAATGTGACCAAAGAACGTCTCCTGTTGCCTATTCCGCAGACGGAGATGGACTCCAATCACCTGATGACTCAAAATCCCGGTTATTAATCCGTTTTATAATCATTCATTTAGACAAATAATATGATGAAGAAATATATATATCAGTTGTTATGCTCTCTTTTCATCGGTGGAACGATGGTTGCTTGTACCGAGGATTATATGGAGACAGATAAAGGACATGATACCCTCACCCTTTCGGTGAATCAGCAGGAGTTGGTGTTGAACGAAAAGAACCATAGTCAGGAGGCGCTGGCGCTTTCATGGACTACCGGAACGAATTATGGAAGCGGTAACCGTATCTCTTATACGCTGGAACTGGCGAAAGCCGGAACGGACTTTGCGAATCCTTATTCGGTAGATTTGGGTACGGGAACGTATCAATGGACTAAGAAAGTGGAAGAACTTAACCAATTTCTGCATACGCAGTTCGGTATCGGTTATGCCGTGAAAGCGGAGTTGGAAGCACGTATCACAGCCGTCGTTGCCGGAATGGAAGATCAGAAGCAGATTGCGACGACTGCCTTTACAGTGACTACCTACCAGCCGGTTACTACCACGCTTTACCTGATTGGTGATGCTGCTCCGAACGGATGGAGCGCCGATAACGCAACGGCAATGGAACGTACGGATAACGGACAATTTACATGGATGGGAAAGCTGAATGCCGGATCGTTTAAGTTTATAACGACCTTAGGAGAATTCCTGCCATCGTACAACCGCGATGCTACAGCCGAAGAAGGATTCAAACTGACCTACCGTACATCGGATGACCAACCGGACGAACAGTTCACAATCAGTGAAAAAGCAACTTATATCGTAAAAGCAAACCTGCTCGACCTGACATTAACACTTACCGAAACAGAAGATATTGGCTGGAGATTTGAAGAATTTTTCATTGTCGGTTCGTTTACCGGTAATGGTGGTTGGGGATTTGAGGCATTGTCTAAAGATGCTGTCCAGATGGATCTGTTCCATTATGGAGCCGTGATTCCCTGGAAAGCAGACGGAGATTTTAAGTTCGCTTCTGTGACGGATTTCGGTCAGGCGGATGCTTTCTTCCATCCTACCATGGCTAATGCTCCGTACACTTCGACATCAGTAGTGCTTGGAGGTGAGGATAATAAATGGCAGATGAAGGAAGCCGAATGTGGCAAGCCTTATAAAGTATGGTTCTACACAGGAAAGGGAAAAGAAAAGATGTTGATGCGTCTGTTCACTCCTTATGAAGGATTGTATCTGGTGGGTGAGGCAACTCCGAACGGATGGAGTCTGGACAATGCTACTCCGATGACTAAGAGTGCCGACAATCCTTATATATTTACCTGGAGTGGCACGCTGAAGGCAGGTGAGATGAAGATATCCTGCGATAAACAGTCAGACTGGAATGGAGACTGGTTTATGGCGGATAAGAGCAATAAGGCTCCGACGGGTGAAGTAGAGACGGCATTGTTCGTTACCAAGTCGGATGCGGAGTTGAGCAGTATGTATCCGGATGCAGATTTGGGTAGTTTGGATAATAAGTGGAATATTCAGGAAGCCGGTTCTTATCGGATTACGATTGACCAGTTGAAAGAGACGATTTCGATTGTGAAACAATAAAACAAGAATTCAAGATGAAGAAAATAATATATTTGGTGGCTGCTTTCCTGTGTATGGCTTGCAGTGACGATCATGGGGCGAACCAAGAAAATGGAGGAGCTTCGGGCGGTGTCACCGAAGTGACTCCGGTAACATCGGATTTAAGTGTGGAACTGTCTACAGATAAGGCTTTCTATAAACCGGGGGAGAAAGTGGTGTTTACAGCAGAAGATGCGTTGCCTGCCGGAACTAAAGTTCGTTATCGTCTTTTAGGGGAGGTTGTCGGAGAAAAGTCGGTAAATGGTACCAGTTGGACATGGCAACCGCCTACTACTGATTTCAAAGGATATATGGCGGAACTGTACCGTCAGGAGAATGGTACGGATGTGATTGTCGGTACGATTGCGGTAGATGTATCCAGTGATCCGTCACGTTTTCCGCGTTA
This sequence comes from Bacteroides sp. AM54-2NS, assembly GCF_003602935.1. Lineage (NCBI taxonomy): Bacteria > Pseudomonadati > Bacteroidota > Bacteroidia > Bacteroidales > Bacteroidaceae > Bacteroides > Bacteroides sp. AM54-2NS. The sequence continues at coordinate 37,666 of NZ_QTMZ01000040.1, read as the reverse complement.
TGGTTTTGTCGCTGATTTCAGTCAGGAGAAGACGGCTGAAAAGACACAGGAAGAGATGGCGTATCTGAATCGTCATCACATCAATTGGGTACAGTTTCAGGACTGGCATAATAAACATCACTGGCCGTTGGGCGGTACACGCACACAGTTGGACGAAGTATATATGGACATCGCTAACCGGGAGGTTTATACAAGTTCGGTGAAAAATTACATTGAAGCGCAGCATCGTTTCGGTATGAAGTCTATGTTTTACAATCTTTGTTTCGGGGCGTTGAAGGATGCTGCTACGGACGGGGTGAAGGAGGAATGGTATTTGTTTAAGGATGCTTCTCATACTACTAAAGACAGTCATGATTTGCCGGGCGGATGGAAAAGTAATATTTATCTGGTCGACCCTTCTAATAAGGAATGGCAGAAATATTTGAACGAAAGGAATGATGATGTATACGCGAACTTTGCCTTCGACGGCTATCAGATAGACCAGTTGGGACGACGCAGCACGCTTTACAATTACAACGGTATTCCGGTCAATCTGCGTGAGGGATATGCTTCTTTTATTGAAGCGACGAAGCAGGCTCATCCGGACAAGAGTTTGGTGATGAATGCGGTCAGCCGTTACGGTGCCCGTCAGATAGGGGAGACAGGTAAAGTTGATTTCTTCTATAATGAGGTGTGGGCGGATGAGGCTGATTTTACCAATCTGAAAGCCATTCTTTATGAAAATGGAGTCTATGGCAATTATGAGTTGAATACGGTTTTTGCAGCTTATATGAATTATAATAAAGCGGATAACCGGGGAGAATTTAATACGCCGGGTATCTTATTGACAGATGCTGTCATGTTTGCTTTGGGTGGTTCGCACCTGGAGTTGGGAGGCGATCACATGTTGTGCAAAGAGTACTTTCCGAATGAGAACCTGACAATGAGCGAAGAATTGAAAACAGCGATGGTTCGTTACTATGACTTCCTGACTTCTTATCAAAACCTGCTTCGTGACGGTGGTACGGAGAATAGTGTTTCCATGAATTGTACCAATGGCGCAATGAGATTAAATAGTTGGCCTCCTCAACAGGGATCAGTTACTACTTATGCCAAGCAGGTAGGTGGCAAGCAAGTGATACATCTTCTTAATTTCTCGCAAGCGAACAGTCTTAGCTGGAGAGATGTGGACGGTACGATGCCGGAACCGGCTCTGATTACAAAAGCAGCTTTGCAAATGAATCTGTCGGCAAAGGTGAATAAGCTGTGGGTAGCGTCGCCGGATGTACACGGAGGAGCTTTGCAGGAATTGGCCTTTACACAGGAGAACGGGGTCGTCTCATTTACATTGCCTTCCCTGAAATATTGGACGATGATTGTGGCTGAATAAAGCGGTTGCTACAGAATAACTAAAATGATAGGTATGATGATTAGATATAGATTATGGGTATTGTGCTTGGTATTTCCAACATGGGTTTGGGCGGAAAATACGACACGTACATGCACTTCTTTTACACAGCAGGGACGTCAGGTGACTTTTCACCTGGCGGACAGTGCCGCCTTGCAATTGCAACTTTGCAGCTCTTCCGTCGTGAAAATCTGGTTCTCACCCGATGGGCAATTGCAACGAAGAAATACTTCGTTTGCAGTGATTAATGAAGAACTGGAAGAGGTAGGAACTATTCATGTGGATGAACAGGCGGCCTGTTATGAGATATTTACTCCGAAGTTGCGTATCCGGGTGAATAAATCTCCGATGAGTCTTCAGATATTCGATAAATATCAGAAACTCCTGTTTAGTGATTATGCCGATAAAGGCCATGTCAGTGAAGGAACGAAGAAGGTGGAATATAAAGTGCTTCGTCGTGACGAGCACTTCTTCGGACTTGGTGAGAAAGCGGGAAAGATGGACCGTCGTGGCGAGTCTTATAAGATGTGGAATAGTGACAAACCTTGTTATAGTGTGGTAGAAGATCCTCTTTACAAGAGTATTCCTTTCTTTATGAGCAATTACCGGTATGGTATTTTCCTTGATAACACCTATAAGACGGAATTCAAATTCGGAACAGAGAGCCGTGATTATTACAGCTTTGAAGCTCCGAACGGGGAAATGGTATATTACTTTATCTTCGGTAAAGACTATAAAGAAATCATCAGCCAATACGTCGGACTGACTGGAAAACCTATCATGCCGCCGAAATGGGCGTTGGGTTTTGCTCAATGCCGCGGTCTGTTGACAAGTGAAAAGCTAAGTCGTGAGATAGCCGAAGGCTACCGGAAACGGGGAATCCCTTGTGATATTATCTATCAGGATATCGGCTGGACAGAATATTTGCAGGATTTCGAATGGCGCAAAGGAAACTATGAAAACCCCAAAAAGATGCTTTCGGATTTGAAAGAGATGGGTTTTAAGGTAGTCGTATCTCAAGACCCGGTAATTGCACAAGCCAACAAAAAACAATGGGAAGAAGCAGACCGTCTGGGCTATTTTGTAAAGGACAATACGAACGGTAAAAGCTACGATATGCCTGGCCGTGGGGTGGGAACTGCGGAGTGGTAGATTTCACCCTGCCTACCGTAGCCGACTGGTGGGGAACTTATCAGCAGAAACCTATTGACGATGGTGTCTCCGGCTTCTGGACAGACATGGGCGAACCTGCCTGGAGTAACGAAGAGCAGACGGAGCGCCTGGTGATGAAGCACCATCTCGGTATGCACGATGAAATCCATAACGTCTATGGTCTGACCTGGGACAAAGTGGTAAAGGAGCAATTTGAAAAGAGGAATCCGGACCGTCGTGTTTTTCAAATGACTCGTGCTGCTTATGCCGGATTGCAACGTTATACGTTTGGCTGGACGGGTGATAGCGGAAACGGAGACGATGTACTGCAAGGTTGGGGGCAATTAGCCAATCAGATTCCCGTAATGCTTTCCGCCGGATTGGGATTAATCCCGTTTTCTTCTTGTGATATTACCGGTTACTGTGGAGACATTGAGGATTATCCGGCTATGGCGGAACTCTATACCCGTTGGATTCAATTCGGAGCATTTAATCCTTTGAGCCGTATCCACCATGAGGGAGATAACCCGGTGGAACCGTGGCTTTTCGGGCCGGAAGCGGAAAAGAACGCGAAAGCGGCTATCGAACTGAAATATCGTTTGTTACCGTATATCTACACTTACGCCCGCGAAGCGTATGATACAGGATTGCCTATCATGCGGCCTCTGTTTCTGGAATATCCAATGGATATGGAAACTTTTTCTACGGATGCCCAATTCATGTTCGGTCGTGAATTACTGGTAGCTCCCGTGGTGAAGAAAGGTGTCCGCACAAAGAACGTATACCTTCCCGAAGGCACATGGATAGACTACAACAACAAGCAGACGGTCTACACCGGAGAGCAATGGACTACCGTTGACGCTCCCTTGTCCTCTATTCCCATGTTTGTGAAGCAAGGTTCCATCATCCCCACCATGCCGGTGATGAACTACACCCATGAGAAACCGGTATATCCACTTACTTTTGAAATCTTCCCCGCACAGGAAGATGCACAGGCAGCCTTTACTCTTTACGAAGATGAAGGAGAAGACTTAGGATATCAGCGTGATGAATTTGTCAAAACACCGATTATTTGCAGCACTCTGGCAAATGGATATGAACTGACAGTCTCTGCCCGTGAAGGAAAAGGATACACTGTTCCCGGTCCGAGAAATCTGTTGTTCCGTATTTATTCTGCGAAAGCTCCGAAAGAGATAACTGTCAAAGGAAAGAAGATAAAGAAAACTAAACCGGAACGCTTGGAAGAAGATTTAGAGAATGACACGGAATCTGTATTATGGAGTTGGGATAAAGAAACTGGTGTCTGTAGTGTGAGAATACCTGATAAAGGTGTTGATGAACAGTTGATGATTACTTTTAAATAAACAGGGAGCTGTTGGCAAGCTAATATTCAGAGTTTTTCTTTCGTTTTATATGGATAATGTGTAGATTCGCACGAAACTCATATCAGAAATGTGTAAGTTATCACATTTCTGATATCAAAAGTGTGATTCATTATGAGAAGCTTTTCCAACCCGCTTACCTGATTCGCTATTCAATGCTGAATTTGAAACAAGATGGTAATTTGATTAATATCCCCCTGTTTTTGGCGGATAAGACAAAAGAGCTATTGAAGGATAAAAGTTGAAAGAGCCTTCTGAAGGAATCAGTAGCCTCTTAAAAAACGATGATTCTTAAAAAAGGAATATTTAATCATTGGAAGAAGGACGTGAATTGCAGTTTGGTAAAGAAAAGCAGGAAAATGTCCTGCATTTGTAATTACGCGATTCTCTATTTCTGCTGTTTCGAAAATATGGCTATCAAGCTGCGATAGATTTTTAATTATTTTTGTTATTTGGAGAACAGATGCCCGAATAACTAATCATTTTATTGTTTTTTCCTTTCCGATATATTATGGTAAACTAGAGAAAAAATGTTTCTTAATAGTTCATTTTTATCTTCTTCACCGGGGAACGATAGCTTCCTCGGTGAGGAACAAGTCGATGCACACCGAGGAACACTTCGTTGGTTTTAAAGCAATGAGCGGTTTCTGAATAGAGAAAGATGCATATCCTGTTTGCTTTTATGCAATATTAGGCATCTTTTTGTATGCTCATGCATTTATTTATGCAGTTTATTTTCCGGTTCGTTATTTTCTAATTGGCCATTTCCTTGTATAATATTAAAAATAGAACATTGCTTATTAAATAGGATTAGCTGTATACAAGAGACTGGATAGTTTCTCGCATACAGCTAATTAAATCTATTCTTTTACGTATCTTAGATATGTCCGTATTCGAATTCCGGGATATCGCCTTTCGCGGACATTTTAGCAAAATCAATCAGATTGGCCAAGTGGCGGATCACCAGTTCTTTCATTCCTTCTTTGTCCCTATCTTTTATCTTCTGTAACATTTCCCTATGTTCTGCATGAACCGTTTTTTGAGGAACAGCACAAACTTTGTATTTTTGATAATATTTTAAAATATCGGGAGTAATAATAAGCAGGAGTGAACTGATAACCGGATTATGTCCGCCTTGCGCAATGGCCTGGTGAAAGGCAAAATCTTTTTCGACACGAAGGTCTGTATCAAACTTTTCTTCCAGTTCGACAAGCGTGTTTTCGATATTCTTCAAATCCTCTTCTGTGCGGTTTACTGCGCATAATTTGCAGACCTCTATTTCCAGAAGTACACGTACATAAACCAAGCTTGAAAAATCATATCTGCTGATTTTCAATGCATCGGTAATCATAGTATCCAACTGGTCTTTGGAGAATTCGGATACCACTGTTCCACTCTGAGGATATGTTTTTACAATACCGTATAATTCCAGTTTCTGCAATGCCTCGCGAACATGTGACCGACTGACTTTCAAAAGTTCGGATAATTTACGCTCAGAAGGGAGACGCTCTCCCGGTAAAATCTGACGTTCTGATATTTGTTTTTTTATGTGTTCTATTACATGCTTAACTGGTTGCGAATTGATTTCGTCTTTCATAAGATATAAATATTTTAAAAAGATGACCTTTTCCGTTTCGGCTGTAAAAGTACAAATATTATCTTTCAAAGTAAAGCTTTCTAGTAAAAATATTCTCCTGTCCTTTTATATAGAGGTACGCGTAACGTGTTATTTATAAGCGGCTTATATCTAATTATTAATAATATTAATTGGTAGACCAAAATTTTGGTTTACCAATTTTAATCGTTACGTTTGTCACAGAAATTAAAACACTAATCTATGAACAACTCCTGTATTTTTAAAAAAGTCGTGATGATGTTCCTGTTGTTGGTAGGGACATTGAACGTTTACTCCCAGCATGTAGTTACTGGTAAGGTGATAGATGAACAGGGTCCGTTGATTGGAGCTTCGGTGACAGTGAAAGACGCTGCCGTTCCTACCGGTACTGTGACGGACGCTGAAGGTAAATACTCCATTAAGGTTCCTAATTCCAAGACAATTTTGGTTTATTCGTATATCGGTTACGTTGATAAGGCGGAAGCGGTTGGCAAACGTACAGTTGTGAATGTGACGTTGGAAGAAGATTCGAAGATGTTGGATGATGTTGTGGTAATCGGTTACGGTACACAGGCGAAATCTCATTTGACAGGTTCGATTTCAAAGTTGGAAGGTGAGAAGCTGATTAATGCTCCGGTGAGTGATGTCACTACTGCCTTGCAAGGTGCTATGACTGGATTGACGGTTTCTAATGAGACATCGGAAGTGGGTGTGACTCCTTCTATCCGGGTACGCGGTACGGGTTCCATTTCCGCAGATAGTGAACCGTTGGTTATCATAGATGGATTTCCCGTATCCGGTGGTTTGTCGTCTATCAATGCTGCGGATGTGAAGTCTATTGAAATTTTGAAAGATGCGGCTTCGGCTGCTATTTATGGTTCACGTGCTGCCAATGGAGTGATTATGGTGACGACAAAGAGCGGTACGCCGGACAAACCGAAATATTCTTTTAAGTTCTATCAGGGATTTAAATACGCTTATCAGTTGCATGATATGATGACTTCTTCCGAATGGTTGGGCTTATTGGAAGAAGAAGCTGCCTTAGGTGGTCCGAAAGTACCGAGTGCTGCTCGCGGGGCTGCTTATTTGGAAAGCCAGATGGGGACTACCGACTGGCAGAAAGAGGGCTTGCGTGATATGGCAGGTATCACGAATGTGCAGATGAGTGTTTCGGGCGGACGCAAAGAGACGAAATATTTTATTTCAGCGGCCTATACTAAAGACCAGGGGGTGATGCTCAACAATTCACTGGACAAACTGAATTTCCGTACTAAAGTGGATACCAAACTCTCAAAGATAGCTACGGTGGGTGTTAATATATCCGGTACATATAGCAAGACGGAACGTCCGAAAAATAACTTTATTGATTTCTATCGTACTCCCTCTTTTTTACCGGTCTATCACAATGCGTATAGTACAGACCTGACCGGATATACCGGATTTGCAAGAGGTAGCCATTTTAACAATATTATGACACCGACTGCCGTGGATGCCGATGGAAATCCGTTGTTGGATGCCGACGGTAACCGGGTATTGGAAAAATCGTCTCCATTTAGCTCTGCCAATAATAATCCGGCGAGCGTAATGACTAATACTTTTCGTTGGAGCGAGACTATGCAAGGATTGGCCAGCATGTATCTCACGCTTGATCTTTGTAAAGGATTACAGTTTAAGACATCCAACGGCTTGAATGTTCGTTTTGCCCCTTCTTATTATTATGCAAATAAGGACGCTACGAAAGACAAGGAAGCAAGCCGCGCTACTTATTCCAGTGCACTTTATATTGATTTGTTGAGTGAGAATACCTTGAGTTACCATTTGGACTTTGGAAAGAATAAAGACCATAGTCTTGACGCTTTATTGGGATATACTGTAGAAAAGACACGGAATCAGCGGGTGGCTATGGCTGCGACGGGATTTGCTACGGATGACATTCATACTTTGAATGCCGCCACTGTTTACGAGTTGGCTAGTGAGGGTAATGGAAATACGGCGGGTACGGGAACTTTCAGATATCCGGATGTTGTATTGGAATCTTATCTGGGACGTGTCAATTATAGTTATCTGGGGCGCTATTTGTTGTCTACCTCTCTACGTCTGGACCGTTCATCGCTCTTTTCCAAAGGAAACCGTAATGCCTGGTTCCCTTCCGTATCACTGGGTTGGCGCGTGAGTGAAGAGAAATTCATGAAGGGTATCAAGGCTATTTCTAACTTGAAACTTCGTGCATCGTATGGTGTGACAGGAAATAACCGTATCAGTTATAATGCAGCCCTCGAGGTATTGAACAGTGCGAATTACGTGACCGGCAAAGGTACGGGTTCATTGGTTAATGGTTCTGCGAATATCTCTTCTTCGCTGGCTAATTCTAATATAACATGGGAGCAGACTGATGAGTTTAACTATGGTCTGGATTTGGGACTTTTCAACAACCGTATCAATCTGGCGATAGATGCTTACTATTCAGTGACGCGTGCGTTATTGTTCGAACAACCGACGCAATCGTTTACCGGTTACACACACTATTGGAATAATATAGGAAAAGTCCGTAACTCAGGTTTGGAAATCCAGCTTGATACGCATAATATGAAAAGCCGTAAGTTTTCATGGGATACTAATATAAATTTCTCACTTTCGCGTAATAAATTATTGGAGTTAGGCGGTGAACAACAAATGATTTCTTTGGGTGAAAGAAATGAGGGTTATCTTGCTAAAGTGGGTGAGCCGTTGATTCAATTCTATGGATACAAAACGTGTGGTGTATGGAATAGTGCGGAAGAGATTGCAGCTAATCTTCATTTTTCAGACGATGCACCGGGGGGGATACGCATTGTCGATACCAATAATGACGGCTCTTTGACTCCTGAAGACCGGGTTGCGTTGGGCACTCCTTACCCGGATTTCACATGGGGCATCACCAATACTTTCCAAATTAAAGATTTCGACATCTCATTCCTTATTCAGGGTGTACAGGGCATCACAGTGCTTAATGGTGATGTATATTATAATGAAACAAAGAAGTGGAACAAGAAGTACACAAAGAACCGTTGGGTAAGCGCAGAACATCCGGGTGACGGAAAAACGCCTTATCAGAATGTGAAAACGGGACATGACCTCATGCTTACTGATTATCCTTTGCAAAATGCTTCTTATGCTTGTCTGCGTAACTTTACAGTGGGATATACCTTGCCGGCAACTGCTGCCCGTAAGATTAAGTTATCAGGTGTACGTTTTTATGTGTCGGGCAGTAACTTGCTCTATATTTGGGGAAGTGGCTACAAAGGCATTAATCCGGAGTCGCGTATGACATCCGGTAATTATTCCAGTGCAATGATTTCGGGGTATCAGCGTGGTGGGTTCCCGTTGACTTCTACCATTTCTGCCGGTTTTGATATTAATTTTTAATGGAGGAAAACGATGAAAAAAATAAATTATATAGGATTATTGTTAATCGTCATGGTATTTTCCGCTTGTGATTTGGATCAATATCCTTATTCGGAAGTGGCGGCAGATAAGTATGTGAAAGATGCTTCGTCGGTAAATAATCTGGTGCTGGGTTGTTATAATTCCCTGCATGATGTGATGTATTACGAATGGGCCATGACAGAATTGCGCTCGGATAACGGACGTATGTATGCTGCAGGTTCTTCTTCGAATACTACACGACTGGTGGAACAGCTCGACCAGGGTACTATCGTACCGGAAAACGAATGGGTGGAAACGTACTGGAATGCCTGTTATGCCACAATTGCACGGGTAAACAATGTTATATCTTACCTTGATGTAGTGACGGACGAGACATTGCGGAACCAATATGAGGGAGAAGTACTTTTTCTTCGTTCATTGGAGTATTTCAATCTGGTCCGTTTATGGGGGCCGGTATTTATCGTTACTTCCAAGGTTCCTTCTGAAGTGGCCCGTGATATGCAACGCTCTACGGTGGATGAAGTATATGCGCTTATTGAAGGAGATTTGGAGAATATTGTCAATAATGAACTGTTGCCCGGTAAGATGGCGGACGGTGACTTGGGACGTGCTGACCTGAACGCGGCAAAAGCGTTGCTTGCCAAAGTATATGCTACGCACTACCGGGCGGGTGACGAGAAATATGCCCGTGCCGCCCGACTGTGTAAGGAAGTACTCGAAAGTGAATCTGTGGGAAATCCGCAATCGGGTAGTGATCTTGTGGCTTATGATAAGGTTTTTGATATTGGCAATGAGATGAATAAGGAGATAATCTTTGCAGTTCGTTACCTTTCGGGAAATGCCGGTATCGGTTCGCCGTTCGGCAATATGTTTGCTCCGGTCAATAATGGTGCAAATGTGATTATCGGTACTTCTTCCGGTTATAATACTCCTACTGACAATATTATTGCAGCTTACGAGCAAAGAGGTGCGGGTGCTGATAAACGTCTGGATGTGAATATCGCCCAGAAATATTTCAATACAACTACTCAGACGTGGGTGACGGAAGGTAATTGCCGTTACTGTAAGAAGTATGTAAATCCTGTAACTACACAGTATGATGGCGAAAGTGACTGGCCTGTGATTCGTGTGGCTGATATTGCTTTACTTTATGCTGAATTGACAAATGAAATCTCGGGGCCTTCGGCAGACAATCTGAAGTATTTGAATATGGTTTGTGAACGTGCCGGTGTTTCTACATATACACTGACCGACCTGCCAGGTCTTTATGATTTTAGAAAGGCTGTACGTAATGAGCGCAGGCTTGAACTGGCTTTTGAGAACCAGCGTTGGTTTGATCTTCTTCGTTGGGGTATCGCTACTCAGACAGTAAACAACTACTTGAACAGCGAGCTTCTTTATACGGAATATTCTTATACGGTGAATGATATAGAAGATTGGCAAACATTTCTGCCTATTCCGGTGAGTGTGATTGACATTAATCCAGAGATAGCACAGAATACGGGTTATTAATCTTTTAAATGCTTACGAATATGAAACAATATAGAAAATGGAGTCTGGCATCATTGTTTGTCTGTTTATTCTTTTTGTGTGGTTGTGATTCTACATCGATGAAGGATGTGGCGGTTAGTTCACCGGAAATTCTTTCTTTCTCGCCCGAGAGTGGAAGCATAGGTAGTGAGATTGTTGTTACCGGAGAATATTTGGATGATGTGGTAAGTGCTACTATCGGTGGTGGAAAAGCCGTTATCCTACAGAAAGTGTCCAACCGGCGTTTGTCCTTGAAAGTGACAAATCAGGCACGCAGTGGTAAAATTGTATTGGTAAATTCGATAGGTGAGGGTGTGTCCGAAGGAGATTTTATCCTTGAATATCCGGCTCCTGTCGTTTCACAGGCGGGAATGCCTCAGAAGTTGAAATGGGCAATAATTTGTTGCTTTCCGGTAGTTCCATGAATGTGGTGAGTGCTGTTCTTTTCACTGCCGAAGGGGGGACAGAAGGAAATGAGGCAGAGATCATCTCACAAAGTGAGAATGAGATAGTAGTAAAGGTTCCTTATGTGGAAAGCGACAAGGCTATTGTAACATTTAAATATTTTAATGGAACAAAAGAAGTGGAGACGTCAAGTTCGTCTGCACCCAAGTTCACGGTGAAACGTTATCAGCCGGAGGTTACAACTACTGTATTTGAACCAATCAACGTGGGAGATATGGTAGTGCTGGAGGGAGCATATCTAAATAAGATTGATAAAGTGCTGTTAGGTGATATTGAGTGTACTATTACGTTGCAGACTGAAACTGAATTAAAGTTTGTTGTACCTTCATCTGAGAATTATGTAGATGGAGATAATACGGTGGTACTGAAGATTTCCTATTTCGACGGACGCGAAGTGCACACCTTGACGGATGTGTTTGTGGTGAAAGTGCCTTTCATTTATTTCTGGGAGAATAGAAAAGTATATGGTCAGGGACGTATTGAGGGACAGCTATCTTCTTTCTTCTCTCCAGAAACGGGATTGGTCTATGCAAATAGTGATTGGAGTACTGTAGTAGATCCGGTTTCTATGAAATATAAAGCTGCTACTTGTTCTGCTAATAATAAACCGGCGGTTTCAGAGAGCGAATATAATTCAGTAAATCCCTATTTTTTCTTCTCAGGAGCTTCTGCAGGGCAATTACAGATTAATAGTCCGGCAAACTCAAAAACACAATTGAGAAACTTCTATTCTACAACAAATTCCAGTTCGCAAGTGACAGGAGGAAAAATAGATTGTTATGGTACACCGGCATTAACTTTCTTATGGCTTGACCCATCTAAATCAGGCTATAAAACTCTGATTGATGAAGTGAAGAACGGTACATTATCAAAGATTGATGAGACTACTTTCCCAATAGATGTGGAAGCTAAAACTTGTCGTGGTTTTAGTATTGCAAGTGCAAAGCTTCGCCTAATACAGATGTTTGGGCACCAGATATATTTAAGGTAGGTGAAGAAAAGGTTGCCAATGTAGATGCTGTTTTGCTTGTATTCTATTATAATGTAAAAGGATCAGTCGATAATGTTGCTGATAATATAAAACGTATCGGAGTTTTACACATAAAAACAGTTGACTTTAAGTTGTATAATAACACGAATGCACCTTCGTCCAGTTCTATTGAATTCGATATGTACTGGCAGAAACAAGATTACGATTACTCAAAAGTTCAATAATTAATGATGACACGAAATATACATAAGGCAATTATAGCGCTCCTACTTGTCGGGCTACCGTCAATCACTTTTGCAAAAAGATACGATGTAGCGCTTCCCGAAGTAGCTTCCTATTTAAAAACTGCCCAACCCGGCGACCGGATTTACATCAAGGACGGCCAATACAAAGATATGCAGTTGAAATGGATAGGCAAAGGAACGGAGAAATCTCCTATTACGATAGAAGCCCTGAACCCCGGAAAAGTAAAGATAGAAGGTGGCTCCATCTTGCGGATAGCGGGCGAGTGGCTATCTGTCAGCGGATTGCATTTCACTGACGGATATGCTCCCAAAGGTTCCGTAATAGAATTCCGTAACGGACAAGAACTGGCTAATCACTGTCGTCTGACGAATTGTGTGATAGACAAATTTAATCCGTCCCGCCGGGACCAGGCTTACAGCTATATATTGCTTTATGGTCGTCACAACAGAGTAGACCATTGTTCGTTGACAGGAAAACTTAACTTGGGGGTGACACTGATTGTCATCCTCAACGACGAACGTTGTCTGGAGAATCATCACCGGATTGACCATAACTACTTTGGAGAAAGACCCGTGTATGGCTCGAACGGTGCCGAAACAATGCGCGTAGGAACTTCCCAGCAAGCTTACAGTTCTTCAAATACGGTGATTGAGAACAACTTGTTCGAACGTTGCTCCGGTGAAGTGGAAGTAATTTCTATTAAATCCAGTGATAACATCATCCGCAACAATACGCTGTTGGAATGTGAAGGAGTGGTAGCACTGCGTCATGGTGACCGTAATACTGTGAATGATAACTTGTTTATCGGTAACGGACGTCGTAATACCGGCGGTATCCGTGTCGTCAATGCCGGACATCAGATTTACGATAATGTATTGGTCGGCTTGGCAGGTACCCGTTTCTTCTCAGCTTTGGGAGTTATGGATGCCGTACCCAATTCGTTACCTAATAGATATTGTCAAGTTGTTGATGTCAAGATGTACCGTAACACATTCGTAGATTGCACGAATATAGAATTTGGTACAGGCAAGGATATGGAACGTACTCTTGCACCGGAAAAAGTCTCATTCACGGATAATATCATCATCAATAAAGGACTCGACCAGCCTTATATAGCCGTTGACGACGTAGCGGGTATCCAGTTCAAAGATAACAAAGTGCAATTGGCAAAGAACTACTCGGCTCCGGGATTTACTACGGAAAAAGTAAAAGCTCCCCAGTTGCCCGACGATGCTGCGATACGTAAGGATAAAGGCGCTTCCTGGTTTAAGAACCAAGTGGCACACCCAGCAGCGAATGTTCATAAGGAATACAATGTGTCTCCGGGAACGAACTTGTCCGAAGTCATTCATTCGGCAGAACCGGGTGGCGTCATTATTTTGGCGAAAGGCACATATCCTATCCAACGTGCTATGTTCATTGACAAACCGTTGACTATCCGTGCAGCCGATGCAGCCAACAAGCCGCTTGTCCGTTTCAACGGAGATAAGCCGGATAATATGGTAACTATTGCCGATGGCGGCAAAATGGTCATTGAGAATATAACATTCGATGGCGTATTAGAGCCCGGAAAGGCTTTGGCTAAAGCAGGAATTTCTACTGCCTTTGATATGATACAACCTTATACACTGATAGTAGACGCTGCGAATTCCAGAACTTCGGAGAAGGCGGATTCTTTGCCATTAAAGGAACAAAAGCTACTTTTGCCGAAAGCGTTACCATCCGCAACTGTCTTTTCCGCGATTTATCAGGAGATGCTATCAACTATGCGGCAGAGAAAGATGATATAGGTCGCTATAATGCCGACGACATGTTGATTGAAAACTGTTCCTTCTACCGTCTGTTGGGTTTACCTATTAATATTTATCGTGGCGGAAGCGATGAAAGTACGGCAGGCCCTTATATTACTATCAGACATTGTACCTTTGTAGACTGTTGCAACAAAGAACGTGGAAGTGTCATGCGCCTGATTGGCCCGCAAGTACTGACAGTAGAGAACTGCAATTTTGATAATAGCGGACGCGGCGGGGCAACTATCCGCCTGGATGAGGCGACCTGGGAGAAAGTACGCATTGCAAACTGTAATCTGTGGAATTCCGGTAGAATGATGACTACCACTTCCCAGGCAATACAGGGAAAGATGTACAATTTCCGTCCCGCATATATCAATGCCGAAGCATACGATTATACTCCGGTTGAGGGTAGCGAACTGGAAAAACTCTCTATCGGCTTGAAAAAGAAGTAGAACAGTTGTCATACGATACTATTATTGAAATAGAAAATGATGTAAGATGAGAAAACTTATTATTTGCATATTCATGGTTTTAGGTGGATACCTCTTTTCATTTGCCCAACATCCGTCCCTTCTTTTCACACAGGAAGAAGTGAACGAGATGAGGGCAGGAAAGGGGACAGTACCCGCATTCGACAAATCTCTTTCGGAAGTGTTGGCCGCAGCCGATGCAGCAGTAAACTCTCCTGTTTCCGTACCGGTTCCCGTAGATGGCGGTGGCGGTGTGGTACACGAACAGCATAAATCCAATTACTATGCCATGTTCCATTGTGGAGTTGCCTATCAGTTGACAGGGGATAAGAAATATGCCGCCTACGTGGGCGATATGTTGGAAGCCTATGCAAAACTATACCCTACTTTAGGGTTCCACCCCCTGCAACTTTCCCCCGTCCCGGGACGTCTGTTTTGGCAGACACTGAATGAAAGTGTATGGCTGGTGCATACAGCGGTTGCTTATGACTGTATCTATAACACACTCTCATCCAAACAGCGTGCCACTATCGAGAAGAATCTTTTCGTTCCGATGGCGGACTTCATCATGGACGGTATGGGAGACAACCATGCAAATAACAAGACATTCAATAAAATGCACAACCATGCTACATGGGCTACGGCCGCCGTCGGTATGATTGGCTTTGCGATGAATCGTGAAGATTACGTAAAGAAGGCACTTTACGGTTCTGACGGAACAGGCAAACGGGGCGGCTTTATCCGCCAGATGGATTACCTGTTCTCTCCCGACGGTTACTTCACGGAAGGAGCCTACTATCAACGTTATGCCATCTGGCCTTTCGTCATCTTCGCCCAATGCATCGAGAATAAACTGCCGGACTTGAAAATCTTCAATTACCGGGATAGCATTCTTTCAAAAGCCCTCTCCACATTGATACAACTTTCTTATGAAGGCGAATTCTTCCATATTAATGATGCCTTGCTGAAAGGGCTTTCCGCACAGGAACTGGTATATGCGGTAGACATATTGTATAATGTTAATCCTTCGGACAAATCACTGCTGTCCGTTGCAAATAAGTACCAGCATACTTATCTCCCTACTAGCGGCGGTTTTAAAGTAGCCCGTGATATTGCCCGCGGAGAAGCTGCTCCGATTATCTATCGTAGCAGTGTATTTCGTGACGGGCGCAAGGGGGATGAAGGCGGTGTAGCCGTAATCCGCTCCACAGATTCTAATCTGAACAGCGCCTTGACACTGAAAGCTACCTCACACGGCTTGAGCCATGGACATTTTGATAAACTGACAATGGCTTATTACGACAATGGGAACGAGATTCTGCCCGACTACGGTGCTTCCCGCTTCTTGAATATCGAAGCCAAGTACAAAGGTCATTATACCCGTGAAAACCAATCGTTTGCCAAACAGACTATTGCGCACAATACATTGGTCGTGGACGAAACATCCCACTTTGCCGGAGATATAAAAGTCTCTTCCCGTTATCATTCAGATATTATTTACCATGATTTCAACGGCGGACATTTTCAGGTAATGGTGGCGAAAGACACCAATGCCTATCCCGGAATAGAGATGAAACGTACACTGGCTTACGTGACTACCCCTTTCCTGCAATTCCCGTTAATCTTGGATGTGCTGCAAGCAAATGCGGACAAAGAGCACCAATACGATTACCCTATCTGGTATAACGGGCACTTCGTTTCCCTGAACTTCCCTTACGCCAAAGCAACTAACGAACTGAAAACTCTTGGCACGAAAGACGGCTATCAGCATCTTTGGCTGGAAGCCTGGGGACAGAACAAGAGCCGAAATACATCAAGCTTCACCTTTGTTAATAAGGATCGTTTCTATACTATTAGTATAGCTACTACTGCGCAAACAGAGATGAAGATGCTTCGTCTGGGTGCCAATGACCCTGATTTCAACTTGAGAAACGAAACCGCTTTCCTGATAAGGGAAAAAGCACGGAAGAACCATACATTCGCCACTTCCATCGAAACGCATGGAGAATATGATGTGGTAATGGAAACTTCCAGTAACCTGACCTCATCTTGCGAAGAGGTGAAAGTCGTGATGGATACGGCTTCCTATACAGTGGTGAAAGCAACCTATAAAGGCGGGCATTCCGTAATGCTTTGCTTGAGCAATACCGATGCCGACAAAGAGAAAGGGCACCGCCTGACGGTCGAAGGCACTATGTATGCTTGGAACGGTCGTTGCGGAGTATTTATGAAATGATGATTAGTTTTCCGTTTCTCAGGTATTAATACCTGTCTTCTCAAGTATTAATACTTATCGGCTCAACTGTTAACACTTGACAACTTAACAGTTAACACTTGACGAACGGTGAATTAACTTCTGAAATACAGTGAATTAACAACTTGATTACAGGATGTTAATATGGGATGAGATAACTAATGAAAGATGAGTTATAAATGAATCGAGAATATAATAAACCATTAATAGACAGAAATATGAAAACATGTAGTGAAACTTATCAGTTTGAGAAAGATTTGAAGTGGGAAAATCCTGCTCCGGGTGTAAATCGCCAGATTATGGCGTATGACGGTCAGTTGATGATGGTCAAAGTGAAATTTGACAAAGGTGCAGTAGGGAGTATGCATGAGCACTACCACAGCCAGGCGACTTACGTAGTAAGTGGCAAGTTTGAACTAACCATTGGCGATAAGAAAGAAATCCTTTCTGCCGGAGACGGCTACTATGTAGCGCCCGACGAGCTGCATGGTTGTGTTTGCCTCGAAGCCGGTATCCTGATTGATACGTTCAGCCCTGTGCGTGCAGACTTCTTAAACCTGTAAACGTATGAAGGTAAAAGGACTCCGATGGATGGTTATCGGGTTAATTATGCTGATAACCATCATCAACTATTTGGATAGAGGTACGCTCAACTATATGTGGGTGGCTAATATCGACTATCACTTGGTTTCCGAAGCGGATGCGTCGGCAGATAAAGGTAATCATGCCGTCCTGGCAGGAGAGCAGTATATCCTGACAGCCGCTAATGGCAACCGGGATTCTGTCAGCGTAGCCAACGTACAGATGAAGGAGAAGAACGGCGTTACGTTCGTAACCAATCGCGAAGGTATCGCTATCGACCTCGGCTTGATAGACCGCAACGACCCGGATGCTTCGCAGAAAGCGAAAGATATTCTTGGTCTGATAACTATCTTCTTTATGATAGCATACGGTATCAGCCAGCTTGTCTCCGGGAAACTGTACGACAAGATTGGATGCCGGAAAGGTTTCTTCTGGAGCGTGCTCGTCTGGGGGGCGGCAGATGCATTAGCATCCCTTTCACGGGGAATCTTCTCGCTGACCTTCTTCCGGATGATGCTCGGATTGGGGGAAGCCGGTCCGTGGCCCGGTACGACGAAAAGCAACGCCGAATGGTTCCCGCAGAAGGAACGCGCTTTCGCACAGGGTTTGTTCGGGGCGGCAGCATCCATCGGTTCAATCCTTGCACCGATTATTATCCTGATGCTCTTCATTGCTTTCGGCTGGAAACTGACTTTTATTGTAGTCGGCGGATTAGGACTGATTTGGTTGATTCCCTGGTTGATTATCAATAAGGAAGGGCCGAAGAAGCATCCCTGGATTACAGAAGAAGAACGTACCTATATCTTGAGCGGTCAGCCCGAACAGGAGCTGAAAACCGAGGATAAAGGAAAAAGCTGGGGCGAACTGCTCCGGGTGAAAAAGAACTGGTCTGTCATTTTGGGACGGTTCTTCCTCGACCCTATCTGGTGGATGTTCGTGACATTCCTGCCGTTATATCTGGCAGATGTGTTCCACTTGAATATCAAAGAGGTGGCATTCTCCGCTTGGGTTCCGTATGTAGGTGCGGCATTGGGAAGTATTGCCGGCGGCTGGTATTCCGGTTGGCTGATAAACCGGGGACATACGGTGAACTATGCCCGTAAGGCGGCAATGCTGCTTGGTGGGATTATCATCATCCCGTCTATCTTGGCAGCTATCATGTCTACTACGGCTCCGGTCGCTATCGTTTTCATGGCATTGGTACTGGGTGGATTCCAGTTCTTTATGACGAACTTGCAGACTATCCCGAGCGACCTGCACAGCGGCAAATCTGTCGGCTCGCTGGCAGGACTGGGCGGTGCTTCGGCCGTATTAGGTACTATCCTGGCAATCCTTTTTGCCAGTTATATTACGAATTGGATATTATTATTCAGTCTGTTGGGAGCTTTGGTGCCGCTATCGCTGTGTTCCATCTTCCTGACAGTAGGAGAGATTAAACAAATAAAAAAATAAACGTATTTTAAAAACAAGACAATTATGAAATTAGAAGGAAAAGTAGCTATCGTAACAGGTGGCGCACGCGACCTTGGTCGTGCAATATCAGTGAAATTGGCAGCAGAAGGTGCAAAAGTTTGCCTGAACTATTTCGACAATGAAGCCGATGCACAGGAAACATTGGCACTGATTAAAAATGTCGGTGGCGAAGCAATCGCAGTTCAGGGTGATATGACAAAGGCTGCTGCGGTAAAGAATCTTTTTGCAGAGTGTAACAAGGCATTCGGCGACAAGGTAGATGTATTGGTGAATGTAGTAGGCGGCATTGTAGGCCGTAAGAAAATCACCGAACAGGACGAAGACTGGTATGACTTCCTGATGGATGTCAATATGCGTTCCGTATTCCTCTGTACCCGTGAAGTGGTTCCGATGATGCCGGCAGGCGGTTCTATCGTCAACTTCTCTTCATTGGCTGCCCGCGACGGCGGTGGCAATGGAGCTTCCATGTATGCAACCGCGAAAGGTGCGGTAATGACATTTACCCGTTCCATGGCGAAGGAACTCGGCCCTCAGGGAATCCGTTGCAACGCTATCTGTCCAGGCACGATTGCCACTTCTTTCCACGACCGTTTCAATACGCCGGAAAACCGCGAACGTATGAAGGCTTCCTACGCATTGCGTCGTGAAGGAACTGCCGATGAAGTTGCCGACCTGGTTTGCTTCCTCGCTTGCTCCGAATCTTCTTACCTGACAGGTACGAACATTGACATTAACGGTGGCTGTTTCTTCTCTTAAAGAAGAAAGCTGATACCGTCATTCCGAACGTAGTGAAGAACCTGCCCCTTGGCAGATACCAGAAGCAGGTTCTCCGCTTCGCTCCGAATGACATACTTACCTACTTTAAAGAAAATATTTATGAGACGAATCTTTGCTATATGGGCTGTATGCCTCTGTTGGGGGATACTGAATGCCGCCCCCTTAGGCCCGTTTAATGCGACTTTGCTTGAACAGCTAAAAAACGACTATCAGAAAGGTGAGAAGGAAGTCACCCGATACATTGAACTTCAGGAAAAGGTGGCAGAGAAATATATAAAGATGACTCCTCTATCGGTGACTGCCAAGAAAAAACTTCCCCCCAGTAAAGATCCCAGGGATTATATGACCTTATCTCCCTATTGGTGGCCTGATTCTACAAAAATAGACGGACTTCCCTATATCCGGAAAGACGGTGAACGAAATCCCGAAGTCTACGAATACCCCGAACGTGAGAATGCCAACCGTTTCGGTGATGCCGCTTACTGCCTGGGAGTACTCTATTATATCACAGGAAAAGAAGTCTACGCCAAAGCATGCGCCAACCACTTGCGGACATGGTTCACAGACCCGAAACTGGGTATGAACCCGAATATGACTTATGCCCAAGCCGTGCCGGGTATGAAGAAAATGAGAGGTTCGGGCTTCATAGACTCGCGCCGTTTCAGCCGTGCGTTGGGTGTTGCCAAACTGATAGAAGGCTCGAAAAGCTGGACTCCCTCGGATAAGAAAAAACTCGATGATTGGGCTACCGCCTTCTGTTACTGGATGGAGAACAGCACGCAAGGGCAAAGGGAATCTCATGCCGCCAACAATCATGGCTTGTGGTACGAAGCCATCCACTTGATGGTACTGGCTTACTTGGACCGTACCGACCGTATCCGCGAAGTGGCGGAACAAAGTATTCTCCCCAAGATGGGTGCACAGATTGCCGACGACGGCTCGTTACCCCAGGAACTGAAACGGACTCTCTCCCTGCATTATTCCACTTTCGCTCTGGAAGCCTTAATGGAAGCCAACCAAATTACCAGCCAGATAGGCATCAATCTATGGAGTACCCCTGCTTCCAACGGAAAAGTGGCTTCGCAGGCGGTAGATTATCTGTATCCGTTTTATCTGAATCCCGAAGACTGGAAATTTAAACAGATTAAACCTTTCGACCAGTCCCGTGCCGCCATTCTTCTTTATGAAGCGGGAACGGCATTGGGTAATCAGAAGTATGTCGATACGGCAAAGCGCATCGGTTTGAAATACAGTACGTCCGATGTGGAAACAATACCTTATCTGGTTTTAAAGAAGAAATAAAATTTGAAGAAGAAATAAGATTATCTGTACCTAATATAAAGTGATAACATGAAACTGAAACTGATTTTTTGTTTGTGTATGCTGCCGCTTCTCTGCCTTGCGCAGGAATCTCAACCACAGCAGTTCTCCAACCGCTATGGCATGAAGATGACGCGGAACGACGACGGTTCTTATGCCTTGTTGTATGCAAAGAAATATGCGAAGTTTATTGATGTGAACACCATTCCCGATGTGATGGTTCCCTATACCTATCAGGCAGACCGCTTGAAAAGCAAGGATTATAAAGGAGTGACTACAAAGGACATCGTCTACAAGAAACATAAGGATTACGAATTGATACTCACGGTAGACTTTGCTGAGACAGAGAAGCCTGCCCCGTTTGTCGTTTATATCCACGGTGGTGGATGGGCGCGCGGTAATAACGGCTCGTCCCGGTCTTTATCCCAATACTTGGCGAAACAGAAAGGCATAACAGGCGTACGTGTCTCTTATACATTGGCACCTCAATCCGATGCAACGGTGAAAGTCTCTATCCAGGATATTCTGGACGCAGTGAAGTATGTACAGGAGCATGCCGCAGAACTGAACATTAACCCTGATTGCTTCGGTTTCCTGGGTACTTCTGCCGGTGCGCACTTGGCAGCAGTAGCTGCGATGACTGTTCCCGGTACAAAGGCTTTCGTAGGCTATTCCGGAATATATAACTTGGAAAAGGCTGCCATCACCATGAAAACAAAAGACCCTCAGCGTATTGCATACTTCTGTGACAGAGAGCCGAAAGTGCTTCGTGAAGCCTCTCCCATAAATCTGATTCCAAAGAAGGACGTTCCTGCTTCCATGCTGGTATGTGGCACGTGTGATGTTACGGTAGAGTGTGAACAGAGCGAAATGTTCGCATCGGCTTTAAAGAAAAGAGGGGGAGTCTGCGACTTGTTGAAGTATGAATACTATGACCATAACGTAAGTTCGAAGACTTCGGACAAGATGGAAGAGATTTTCTTCAAGTCGGTAGATTTCCTGACTAACCATATTAAATAAATCCAAATGAGAAAAGGAATTTTATTCTTAGCTCTTTTCGCCTTTATCGCCTGCTCCAACAGTTCGTCGGAAGTGATAGATGAGAAAGAACAACTGAAACCGGAACAACCGGTGGATGGCACATTAACCGCTGACGGTAATAGCGCAAAAACGTATGACTTGATTAAACGTTCGGGCTATAACCACGAAGCTCCCGACTCCTCGCGCGAACATAAGACAGAGCACTTCCAACATATTCAGCAGGTGCATGACAACCAGCTAAATAAGTACGTATTTGCTTTCTTTATTCATGCCGAGATAGATGATGACCGCGGACTGACAAACATCACCGACCGCCAGCGTAATGAGATAAAGACGGATAATAAGTCTCCGAAAAGCCTTGTCGGACAAAAGGGAGAGACTATGGTGTTTCGCTGGAAATTCTGTTTGCCGACAGGATTCCAGACGACAGCCAAATTCTCCCATCTCCACCAGTTGAAGGGTATTGATAATTCATCGGGCACGGCAGACGTCGGTTCTCCACTCATTACCCTGACTGCTTATTCCAACAGCGGCAGTAAAGGCGGTCAACAACTGCGCGTACGTTATGACAAACGTGGCGGAAGCACTACTACCCTTGCCAGTACAGACCTTGCTGGCTTCCTCGGCAACTGGGTGGAAGTAGAAGAAAAAGCCTGTTTCGGTGAGAACGGTTCGTATGAAGTAGTCATCACACGCATAAAAGACGGAAAAGTTCTCTTGGAATTTAGTTCTGAAAAGATGGATATGTGGCGTACGGATTGTACGGGACTTCGTCCCAAATGGGGTATCTACCGCTATTTGGGTGAAGATAGGACCTGGCAAGACCAGTTGCGTGACGAAGAAATTCGTTTTGCCGATTTCTCTATCAAGAAACTTTAGAGAGGGATTTTAAAGAAAACCTTAGAAAAGGACAAACAGTTCGTTTTGTCTATTATGGTGGTCTCCTGTCCGGAATATACTTTGAGGTATATTTTCGGGTGGGAGATTGTCGTTTATTATAGGCATATTAAAACTAAATATGCTAGGGGAAGACGGTGGGATATTTGAATGGGGTATTGATGTATGTTTTGTCAAAAGCAGGTAATTTATGTTCTTCTGATTTTATATCAAGTTGCGTGATTTGTATTTAGTAGGATTTCTACTTGACGAAACCTGAAAAGATGGAGGAGGTAAGATATGTTTTGTCGATTATGATTTATTTTCTTTCTATTGCTTGGTAATATCAGAAAAAGCTATATATTTGTGCGGTCAATCTATAAAATTGAGGTAATAGCCAAGAAATAGTATTACTGATATTCATGGCAGATTGTTTAAGTAGAGTCTTTATTTGAAATGGTAAGGTAATGAATAAGAAAGTAACATTAAAGGATATAGCTATAATGCAATCCGGCATATACATGAAAACTGATTCACAAGGTGAGGTCAGGTATTTGCAGGTAAAGGATGTTAATTCGGAGAATAAACTTGATTATACTCAAATAGCTACGGTAATAAATACAGGAATAAATGATAAGCATTGGTTGAAAAACGGAGATTTGTTGTTTGCGGCTAAAGGAGGCTCCAATTATTGCATACAGTATGAAGGGACAGAACGAAGTACTATAGCATCTTCATCTTTTATTATCATACGTCCCGTCATTAGTAACATATTACCGGAATTCCTTTGTTGTTTTTTAAATACATCGTCCATTCTTGGTATGTTGAAGAATGCAGCAGTAGGTACAGGTATTCAGGTGATTCCTCAATCGGTAATGGGGGAAATACAGCTTGATATACCATCTATAGAAGTACAAAAGCTTGTTGTAGAAATGGATCGGTTGAGAAAAGAAGGTGAATGTATTCGTAGTGAAATTGATATACTTAAACAGAGTTTGCAAGATCAGTTGTTGATGGATTCTTTAAAATGATTGTATTATGAAAGAGAAAGCATATTATATCGTAAGTAAAGCACGGCAAATTTTGGGTGGAACGATTTCTGCCGATCAGTGCAGGGATTATGTATTGGCTCTGCTATTTTTGAAATCTGCAAGTGAGTACTATAAATCAAATAATTCTTTTCAACAAGATGATAATAGCCCTGCTTTACGTTTGTTAGTGTCCGAGCGCAGTTCTTTCGATTATCTATGTAAAGAACTTGATTCACCGGAACTTGGCAGATTGATAAATATGGCTCTTTATGAACTGGAGCAGGTGAACGCTTTGGTTACTGAAGGTTATGAAATCAATAAAGCTATTGATTTCGAAAGTAATATATTAGGAGATATGAACGCGAGATCGATCAAGTTGCGTGAGCTTCTTTTGCTTTTTCAAGAAATCAGGCTGACTAATGCTACCGGGCAGTTGATAGACGTTGGTGATTTATATAATCAGTTGTTATATATATTTGCTGAAGAAGCAGGTAAAAAGATAAATAATGTGCTTACTCCTACAGAGGTAGTTAGTTTGATCACGAAACTAATAGATGGCGATAGAAAAAATGCTTGTTTGTGCGATCCGGCATCCGGTAGTGGTACTCTGTTGGTTGAGGTCGGTAAAAAAATGGGGATCAGAGGTACTGAGCTCTATGGGCAAGAAGTGAATTGGAATTTGTATGCATTGACAAAAATGAATCTGATGCTGAATGGCTTCAAGGGTGCGACTTTTCTTTGGGGAGATAGTCTTAGTAATCCTAAATTGTTGGATCATGGAGGGCTAAGAAAGTTTGATATTGTTGTCTCTGTGCCTCCATTTGCGGATAAGTGGGCAGCCGAAGAGGCTTATAGTGATTTTTACAAACGCTTTAAATATGGCATTCCTCCTAAAAGTCAGGTTACATGGGCGTATATAAGTCATATTTTGGCAAGTTTGCGGAATGACGGACAAGCTGTTGTAGTAGTACCGGTAGGCGTTTTGTTCCGAAATACTGAAAGTAAGATACGAGAGCAGATTATTGAACATAATTTACTTGAGGCAGTTATTGAATTGCCGCCGAATCTATTTTATGGAGCGGCTATCTCTACGGCAATTCTTGTATTCAGAAAGGAAAGAATGAGGACGCAAACTTTATTTGTTGACGCACGGAAGGGGTATATTTCGAATAAAGGACTTTGTAAACTTTCTGATAAAATGCTGGAACAGCTTTCGAATACATATAAAAAGTTTCTTGCCGGAGAAGAGATGGGGAGAGAAAAAAAAGGTTGTTCGTTCTATATCGCTACGCAGGATGAGATACGGCATAACAAGTACGATTTGAAAGTAATTAAGTATGTAGAGGATAAGATTGAGAGAAAGGAGATTGATGTAAAAGTTGCTTTACAAAGAATAGATGAATTGGAAGAGCGGTTAAAGTGTATTGATAAGCAATTTAAAGATTGTGCATGGCGATTGAGGGAGCTGACTAAAGAATAGTAATTATGAAAAAAAAGACACAGGTGTATGATAGAAGTTATAGTTACAATAGTCACAATTTTAGGAGGAGTAGTTACTTTGCTTTCATATTTCTCGAAGGAAAAAGTCAGAGTGACAATCTGCTGTACAGAGAGTACATTGCTGACGCAAAAACCTAAAATACCTGGAATTACTGTCTTTGTACAGTATGAAGATACGATACCGGTTGAAAATCTTTGGAGAATATGTTATACGTTAGAGAATACGGGAAATAGAAATATTATTGGTGAAGGTGCCCAATCTTCTTTAGTGGCTAAAGGGGGCGGACTTCCATTATATACGAAAAATGTAAAAAAGATGATTCAATTATCAGCTACGGACAATAATATGGTAGAGTTGAGAGATAATATGTTACATTTTAAACAGTGGTTGCCGGATGAGTGTATCACAATTGAAGCTTTGGTGGAAAGCTCGGGTGAGAATCCTGAATTATATATTGATGAACATGACATCATTAACTCTAAAGTAATTTTTAAGAATAGTACTAATAGATGAATATAAAATAAATAAAACCATGAAAAAGATTTTTTCTCTTCTCTTTTTGCTTGTTACTTGCATTGCTCAAGCACAAAATGTTTATCGCACCGATAAAGATATATCTTATGTCTCTGGTTCCGAAACGGACACCTATCGTCAGGAGCGTTGTAAACTGGATATTTATTATCCTGAAAACAAGAAGGATTTCTCAACTATCGTTTGGTTTCATGGCGGTGGTATGGAAGGTGGAAATAAATTTATTCCCAAAGAATTGAGAGAACAAGGGTTTGCAGTAGTGGCGGTGAATTACCGTTTGAGTCCGAAAGTAAAGAATCCGGCTTACATCGAAGATGCGGCTGAAGCTGTGGCATGGGTTTTCAAGAATATTGAGAAGTATGGCGGTCGTAAGGATTACATTTTCGTTTCCGGTCATTCTGCGGGAGGTTATCTTTCATTGATTCTGGCAATGGATAAAAAGTACTTGGCAGCATACGGAGCAGATGCCGATAGTGTAGCTGCTTATCTTCCGGTGAGTGGTCAGACGGTGACACATTTCACTATTCGTAAGGAACGCGGTTTGCCTGACGGTATTCCGGTGGTTGATGAGTATGCTCCGGTAAATAAGGCCCGCAAGGAAACTGCTCCTCTCGTGTTGATTACGGGGGACAAGCATCTGGAGATGGCGGCAAGATATGAAGAAAATGCGTTGCTGGAAGCTGTCTTGAAAAGTATAGGTAACAAGAAGGTGACTTTGTATGAAATGCAAGGATTCGATCATGGTCAGGTACTCGGTCCGGCATGTTGTCTGATTGCAGATTATGTGAAGAGATTCAAATGATATATTGTTCTGGCAAGAAGTCAGATATATGTGGTATGAATTTACCACATATATGGTATTTACCCTGAACAGAATCCGCACTATCTTTGTCATATATTAAAACAAGAGAAATTTAAAACAGATATATATGGAAAAGATAGCAAGAAAATTGACGGATTTGGTAGGTAATACTCCGTTATTGGAACTTAGTAACTATAATACAAGTAACGACCTGAAAGCTCGTCTGATTGTAAAGATTGAATCTTTCAATCCGGCAGGAAGCGTGAAGGACCGCATAGCATTGGCTATGATTGAGGATGCAGAAACGAAAGGAATTTTGCATCCCGGAGCGACTATCATTGAACCGACCAGCGGGAATACCGGCGTGGGATTGGCTTTTGTTTCGGCAGCTAAAGGCTATAAACTGATTCTGACGATGCCCGATACCATGAGTATCGAACGGCGTAATCTTCTGAAAGCTTTAGGTGCGGAATTAGTATTGACTCCTGGTGCAGATGGTATGAAAGGAGCCATTGCCAAAGCTGAAGAACTGAAAGCGGTCACTCCGGGAGCTGTCATCTTACAACAATTTGAGAATCCTGCTAACCCCGCCATGCATTTACGGACTACTGGTCTGGAAATATGGAGAGATACCGAGGGGAAAGTCGATATCTTTGTGGCCGGAGTAGGTACTGGCGGGACAGTTAGCGGTGTAGGTGAAGCGCTGAAGATGCGTGATCCGAGTATAAAGATTGTGGCAGTAGAACCTTCTGATTCTCCGGTACTATCGGGAGGTAAACCAGGTCCGCATAAGATTCAGGGAATCGGTGCAGGGTTTGTTCCTAAAACGTACAAGGCTTCTATCGTAGATGAGATTATTCAGGTGCAGAATGACGATGCCATTCGTACGAGTCGTGAATTAGCCAAACAGGAAGGTTTGTTGGTAGGCATATCTTCAGGAGCGGCTGTATATGCTGCTACGGAACTGGCGAAGCGACCGGAAAATGCCGGGAAAATGATTGTTGCATTATTACCCGATACAGGCGAACGTTATTTATCTACCATTTTGTATGCTTTTGAGGAATATCCTTTGTAATAATGCCGCTTTCCTCCAGATAAAAACAACCGCTCCTTTGGACTCAAACGTTTGTCTTTTTGTTGTAGACATACGGTCGTTTGGATCAAGAGGAGCGGTTGTTTAAGTTTGGTTGAACAGCCGTTTGAGGCTGTTCAGCCGGTTAGATGATAATTTGAGTTCACCACAAAGTAACGCAGTGTCTCATAGAGTTATTGTCGGGAGTGTATGCATTAATAATGCGCATTTATTTATAAATACCTACTTATAAGTAATAGTCAATACTTGATTTCCGCATTGCATACGGAAATCTCCTTGTTCCAGTACCCATTGCCCGTCGGAATTGACAAAAGCCAAGTCACTGCCTTTGACGGATAGAGTGACAGTTTGGGTTTCGCCCGGTTGCAGTTCCACCTTTTTGAAGGCTCGTAACCGGCGGTTTTCGGGAGTAAGCGAGGCCACAAGATCACTGCTGAATAGCATGACAACTTCTTTTCCGGCATATTTACCGGTATTGGTTACGTCTATGGAAAAGTGCAAATCATCTCCTGTGGTAAACGAAGATTTGTCCGTTTGGAAGTTGCTGTATTCGAAAGTGGTGTAGCTCAATCCGTATCCGAAAGGCCATTGAACGGAGACTACTGCATTGTAGTCATAAGCTCCTTCCATTTTGTCCATCTCTTCACTCACCCGATAATCGTAGGTAGTCAGTGCTGCTTCGTGTCGCGGATATGTGTAAGGCATCTTGGCACTGGGGTTCACGTCTCCTGCCAGAATGTTCGCTAATGCATCACCACCATAGTTTCCGGGTAATAGAATGTCAATAATAGCATCAGCCAATGGCTCCAAGTCGTTGATAATGCGGGGACGACCCTCATTGAGTATCAGGATGATCGGTTTTCCCGTAGCGGAAAGTGCCTTTACCAGTTTGCTTTGGTTGGCGGAGATAGCAAGTTCTGAAAGATTACCGGGTGTTTCGCAATACGAATTTTCACCGATGCAGGCGATAATAATATCCACGTTGCGGGCGGCGGTCACAGCTTTCTCAATCTCCGGTTCATTTTCTTCCATGTAAGCCCCTTCGGGTTTGTAGGTTACGCCTTGTTCCAAACGGACATGATCGGCTCCGAATTTGTTGCAGATTGCTTCGTAAATGGTGTTATATTTGTCGGCAAATCTATCGGTCAGATGTCCTTGCCACGAATAGCTCCAACCGCCGTTCAAGCAACGCATGGAGTTGGCGTTCGGACCGGTTACCAATATCTTTTTTCCTTGAGGAAGCGGAAGAATATTATCTTTATTTTTTAGCAATATTTCCGATTCTTCGGCTGCATGAAGTGCGATAAGTGCATGCTCCTTGCTGCCGAAGAGAGGATAATCTTTCAATAAAGTGTTCGGATGATCGAACAGACCCAGACGGAATTTAAGTCTAAGCACCCGGCGGACGGCATCGTCAATACGGCTCATGGGTATTTTCTTCTCTTGCACTAACTCTTTTAGTAGTGTACAATAATTGAGATCATACGGTTCCATAGCCATGTCTATACCTGCATTGATTGCTATTTCGATGGCTTCTTTCTTGTCCGCCGCCACATGTTCGCGGGTATAAAGATTGTTGATGTCCGCCCAGTCGGTGATTAACATTCCGTCCCATCCTAAGTCTTCTTTCAGCCATTGTGTAAGGAGTTCGCGGTCGGCGTGCACAGGCTTTCCGTTGATGGAACCACTGTTGACCATTATAGTCAGTGCACCTGCTTCCACACAAGCCTTGAACGGTGCAAAACATTTCTCACGCAGTTCGGAAACCGATATATAAGCCGGTGTGCGGTCTTTACCGGTACGTGGCATGCTGTATCCCATGTAATGTTTCACGGAGGTGGCGATTCGGTCGGCGGGAATATGGTTAGGATCATCTCCTTGGAAGCCTCGGACAGCAGTGCTGCCCATAATGGCATTGACTAAACAGTCTTCTCCATAATTTTCCCATACACGTGGCCAACGGGGATCACGTGCCATATCGACGGTGGGGGAGTATGTCCAGGGACAATTGCTAGCCCTTGTCTCATAAGCTGTTACACGTGCCGCTTCGTATGTCAAATCCGGATTGAAGGCAGCACCCATATTGATATTTTGAGGAAAGAGCGTGCCGCCCAATGTATAGGTAGTACCATGATTCTGATCCAGGCCGTAGATACATGGAATACCAATCTCCGTCATCGACAGTTCTTGTATTCGACCGATAATCTCGTTCCACTTTTCAGGGTTTTGTGCTACCGGGCCGGGAGCATTGAGAAACGAACCTACCTTGTATTCAGCAATCGCTTTGTGGAGTTTTGCCTCGTCCAATTGGAATTCTCCATTTATCGTCTCTCCTAATACATCAATAGCAAGCTCGGTCATTTGCCCTATCTTGGCGTCAAGATCCATTTTTGATAGAAGCTCTTCCACTTGTTGTTCTATTTTTGCGTCTTCAGGAATGGCAGTGGGAACTGCCTGTTTGGAACAGGCAGTCATTGCGATAGATGCGGTCATTAATATAATATTTCTTAGTTTCATTATGATTTGTTTTTAAGTAGCATCGTTTATGTAATCTGTCATTCAGATGGATTTAACCCGAAGAATGACAGATACTTATGGTATGAATGATTTTTAAACTTACTTAGGAACATTATTTCACGGTTACCAAATCTACATAATAGCCATGTCCTACACAGATGAATCCGTTTTCAGCTTGAATCATATTCAGCATGTCTTGGGTCAGTGTCAGTGCGTATTCACCGTTTTCCGAGAAGTTTATCGGGTCTGTGAAGTACGACCAATTGCCGGTAGCAAGTCGCATCTGATGATATTCGGCAGTAGGTCTATGGAGTAGACAACTTTTAGTGTCGATCCGGCTGTAATACCGGTAAACGCATCCATCGGAATCAAATTAAAAGTTCTGTTGGGATCACCTTCCGGCATATCCCATGAAACGTAATGATGTCCTGACCAAAGCGTTATTTCAGTAGATATAATAACAGTCTGCTCGGTAGTCGTAGCATTATCGTTTAAGAACTGCACAGCCTCTCCGCTACGAGTTTTGCCTGTCATCGTATAGCTTCCATCAGACAACTCCGGACAAGTCAGCGTAACTTCCGTAGAAGATTGATTGCTGAATTGAGACACCGTCTGTCCGCCGATAGTTAGAGAAGCGATATTTTCAAGATTGATACCGGAAATGGTCCAGTCCACGTTGGCAGTAGCCCGGTTAGCCCCCGAAATGACAAGGGAAGCATTGGTCACTTTCACCATGTCGGCTCCATATTCATTGCCGGCGGCATCTTGCAGAACGATACGGTAATCGCCTTCGCTTACGCCTGTCGGAACGATGTATTCCAGATAGTTCTCGTCTTCCGATTCAACATAAGTAGGATCGGTGATCGTGTTTCCTCCCAAGAGGATAGCTGTTACGTTTTGTAGATTACTGCCATATAAACGGGCAGTCTTACCGGGAGATACAATTCTCTCAAAGGCTACTTCTTTAGATTGAGGGTCATCAGCCAATGGGTTGACCACCACTAATCCTTCACGGGAAGTCTTCTTCCCTTTCACAGTTTCCACTTCTATTTTCAAATTATACGTACCGGCTTTCAGACTACGGTTGATTTCTTTGTCGGAGTCGGTACCCGATTCTACTTCCTGTCCATCAATGAACCAGGTTACTGTGGTGTAATCTTTCGGAGTCACGGTCAGCGCGATGGATAAGTTCGCATCCCGGCTGATGTTGGCGAATGTTGCCAATTGGCCGTTCGTCCTGTCAGGGAATACCGGAGCAAGGATATGCGGATCATCATTTTCCGTCACCGTAGCGAACGGTTCTTCCTCGGTGCATGCAGTAAATGTGGAGCCTACAGCGAGTAGGGCAAATAGTGCAATATATATCTTTTTCATAATGGATGATTGTTTAATAGTTAGTTTTCAGTATCCCACCACAGAAGGCTGTGCCAATTGTCTGTTCCTCCCATGCGCTCGATGGCTTCATTGTAGCTTTTCTTATTATAGGAAGATTCCAATACAGGATAGCAGAGACGTACCGGAATTTCCGTTCCACCGGTGAGATATTGTCCGAACCCATATTCTGCCGGTGATTTCAACTTCGGATAACCGGAACGACGCACGTTTGCCCAACATTCGGCAGGATTGGTGAAGTGAAGAATCCAGGCCTGTGTATTGATAGCTTCAAGTTTCTGATTGTCCGTATGTCCGAACGTCCCTCTACCTTGAATGAATGCATCAAACTCTGCATCAGTAGTAGCCGTGCAACCGTAGTTGTCTGTCAGGAAATCCATAGCTGCACGCACTCCTTGCTTGTAAAGATCTTCTGCCGACACACTGCCGACATTCCATTTTTTCACAGTAGCTTCTGCCATCAGGAACTTCACTTCTGCAGAGGTCATCACTACGCCCGGATTGTCGCTTTTTAGGAAATTATTGGCAAGTTTGGGTTCCACTTCACGAGCATGGTTGCTGTAACAGAAGGGTTGTTAACGGCTAATTCCTTACAAATATCGCTGTCGTATCCTGTAGGCCATGGCTCCCACGAGTAGGCACCCGGGTTGCGCGGACTGAAATCAATCCCTTTTTCAATCATCTCCTGGGTGATGTCGACACGATTGTCGGGACTGGTGGCACTCATCAGCCCGTCATAATAACAACGGGAAATTTTGAATGTACGAGGGTCACCGGATTGGCGTAGCTGATTAAAGAAAGTGGAGCAGAGGTAACTTGGATTATTAGCGGGGTCGTTGCCGAACAATAACTGTGACAATGAATTTCCGCGATAATCAGAGTAAGCTTCTTGTCCGAAACTAAATGCGATTGTCATGTATTTGATGAGCGCATCGCTTGAGGCGTCCGTTATCACACCCCCATTGGCAGCTAAAGCATTTTCAAATTCCGTTTGTGCCTTTGTAGGATTGACATTGGAGATTCGCATGGCAAAACGTAGGCGAAGCGAGTTTGCCAGTTGTTGCCATTTAGTTACATCACCGGCATAGATGAGGTCACCTGTCACTTTATCTTTGGTCGGATCGATTTTATTGACGGCATCTTCCAGCTCCAGAAAGAAAGCGTTGTAAATATCTTCCTGTTTGTCATACTTCGGATTGAACTTTCCTTCGAGGAATCCCAGGCCGGCTTCACTGAAAGGAGCGTCTCCGTAAGTGTCGGTGATGATAGACATAAGATAAACCCGATAAATGCGGAGCACAGAGTTGATGTTCACTTTCTCTGCATCTTCGGCTGTGCGATATTGAGCATCAATGATATTCTTCAGGGATTGAGTGTAGAACGATGTCCAGATACGGCTCATTTCATTATTGTCTAGCGTATGGCGTCCGCCGTAGTTGGTGGTGTTCCAACATCCCATCAGTTGTTGGGTGAATGCATAATGGTAGTTACGGTAGATTTCCATCATACTAAGGTCTCCGTACGTTTGCAGTTGGGCAGTGGTGAGCTGCGCATTCGGGTCGATGGTAGCGGCCTTGGAAGGGTCGGTATTCATGTTTTCCATGTATTCATCGCTGCAAGAAGCGAAAAACAGGGCACATGCCATCGTGATGATTGTGATGTATTTAGATTGTCTCATGATATATCTTTTTAGAATTTCACATTTACATTAAAACCATAGCTTCTGCGTGAAGGCAACGAACCGTATTCAAGTCCCATACCGGTGGTATTGTTGTAGTTGGAATCCGGGTCGATATTCGGGATATTCTTCCATACGATGAACGGATTGCGGGCAACGAACGAAACGGTCAGTCCGCTTATTACATTCTTCAGCCAGGATTTGGGTACATTGTAACTCAACGTTAGCTCACGGCATTTCACGTATGAGTTGTCGTAAATAAACATAGAAGGTGCATTACGGCAAACGCTCATCCAGTAGTCTTCCGGATTGATGTAGATGTCGTTGGGGCGATACGTTCCATCACCGTTGTCGATGACACCCGGAGCAACGAATCCGCCTGTCGGCTTCCAGTTATCGGCTCCTTTTGCAATGCCGGCTGCCAATCTTTCTTCTTCCGAGCGATACCAGGCGTCGCGTCCTGCCAATGTCTCCGGACTTTTACCCGATTCATAAGCAGCACGGGCAGACATCGAATAGAGGTCGGCACCTACTTTCACATCGAATACCGCTACCAGCGAAAGATTCTTGTAGGTAAAGTTGGTGAGTAATCCACCTGTCCAGTCCCAAGAGGCATTACCCAATACGTGGTTGCTCTTGTCATATTGCGGCAGACCGGTTTGCGGGTCAATCAGAATATCTCCCTTTTCGTTCCGTTGGAAGTCCGGGCCTACAATAGAACCAAAGTTCTCGCCTACCTTAGCGGCCACCTGAACGTCGAGCCAAGATGCTTTTTCCAGTTCAAACATATCCGATTCGCCATCCAGTTCTTTTACTTTGTTGCTGTTCTTGGAGAAGTTCAGATTAATGTCCCAGGAAAAATCGCGTGTTTGAATCGGTCGTGTGCTAAGGGCAATCTCAATACCTTTGTTTTCTATCTTGCCGGCATTAATCAAGCGATAGTTATAACCGGTTGTCCAGGAACTTGCCATTCCCATAATCTGGTTTTTACTGATTTGAGAATAGTAGGTGAAATCCAGTCCGATACGGTTCTTCAGGAATTTCAATTCCAATCCCATTTCCACGGAGTTTGTTTTGGTTGGTTTCAAGTCTTTGTTGGGGATGGTTCCGTTATCGATATATCCGATGGTATATCCGGGATAAGCATATTTGGATTTCGTATAGACGAGTCCCAATTGATAAGGATCGGTATCGCTACCTACTTGGGCCCATGACATACGCACCTTTCCGTAAGGCAGGAGGTCGCCCAGTTTTGTCAGCTCGGAGAATACAAAGCTACCGGAGAAAGAAGGATACACATACATGTTGTTGCCAGTGGGAAGGGTAGACGATTGGTCGCCACGCAACGTAGCATCGAGGTAAAGCATGTGTTTCCATCCCACGTTCACTGCTCCGTAAACCGAATTAATCTGCTTGCGGTAACTGCCGGGCACTACACTGATCTCGTTGAAGCTCGTCAATGAAGGGACATCGCGTATCTTCATGTCTTGAGCGGTGGTAACGGTGGTCTGGTTGTTTACCTTATATACATTGCCGCCTAACGTAGCGTTGAAATCGAAATCACCCCAATGGTTGTTGTAGAGAGCCAACACTTCAAAGTTGTACATGCGGTTGCGGAAAGCACTGTTTTGAAGTCTTCCGGCTTCGAATCCGGGAGTGGTAGGTGCTTTGTAATCATCGAACGTGAACCAGTTGAGTTCGGCACCCAGCGTTGCTTGAAGTTTCAGATGTGGGTCGATGTTCCATACGGCCTTGCCGTTCATGCGGAACAAGTCTTTCTTGGATTTATTGAAGTTCTTATAGATATCCCAGTACGGATTCACGTTGTAGGGATCCATGCCGTTCCAGTTGGAATATTCGCCGTCGGCAGTCTGATAGGTTTGCAACCATTCCTGGTCGTAGGTGGTGGCAAGGGTCATCAGGTTTTTACCGATATTGGACTTGCTGTCGCCCAATGCCGGACGGTTCTTCACGTCTTCCCGTGTATAGTTGACGCTGAAATCCAAGTCTACCTTTCCTGCAGACGTATTGGCGCGCAGGTTGAAAATGTCACGGCTCATGTGTGTCTGGGGAACAATGTCTTTATTGCGCATATCCGTATAGGTAAAGCGAATTCCGGTTTTTCCGCTGTTCACACCTATGATGGCGGAGTTGGTGGCGGTGATACCCGTGCGGAAGAAGTTGGACGTATTGTCGGGGACAATGAGGAAAGGGCGTTCCACGCCGTCGAAATACTTCAGCATGTTTGAACCGTCCGCTTTTGGGCCCCAACTTTTGTTTGTGTTGGATATGGCATCATAGCTATAAGTACCATTGCTTCCCATACCGTATATCTGTTGAACTTCGTCCCATTTGGCAAGTTGGGTATCGAAAGTCAGTGTTCCGTTATATTCCACGCTGATTTTATCCTTGTTGGCTCGCTTGGTTGTAATCAAGATAACACCGTGGCTGGCACGGCTACCATAAAGTGCGGATGCCGCAGGGCCTTTCAATACCGACATGTTTTCTACGTCATCGGCATTGATGCTCGAAATACCGTCGCCCAAGTCGAAGCCTCCGTTTGTGCCGGCACTGCCGAAATTAGTGTTGTCCAAAGGTACACCGTCCACTACATAAAGAGGCTGGTTATTGCCGGTCATTTCGGTACTGCCTCGCAGAATAACGCGCGTAGAACCGGAAGGACCACCGGCGGTCTGGCTGACTACCAAGCCCGGCACACGTCCTGCCATGGAGTTGATAAGATTCGTCTCTTTCGCTTTGGTCAAGGCTTCACCTTTCACTTCATCAATGCCGTAGCCCAACGCTTTGCGCTCTCTCTTGATGCCAAGGGCGGTGACTACCACTTCATCCAATGCTTTGGCATCCTCTTTCAAGGTGATGTTCAAAGGACCTCTTCCCGCTTTTACTTCTTCGGATTTATAACCCACGTAGCTGACAACGAGCGTAGCTCCCGCTTTTACATTCAAACTGAAATTTCCATCCAGATCGGTAATCGTTCCGTTGGCAGTTCCTTTCTCCACTACGGAAGCCCCAATGATAGGACCTGTGGCATCGCTCACTTTTCCGGTTACCTTGTTGCTTTGTTGTTGAATAGCCTGGGAACTTGGTTCCGTTGCTGCATACACTTGCTGGAAACCTCCCGCCATCCAAAGAGCGAGTGTTCCGCAAAACAGTAGATACTTACATTTTTCCATATTCATAGCATATATATTTAAGATTCCTATAATATTTTCATCCAGTCGATGTACATCTTCACTTTCTGACCGTCTTTCAGGCCCGTCAGTTTATTAATATCGGTAATTCCTGTAAACGCACCTCCCACGGCGAGGTTGAACAGGATGTAGAAGTTGTCATGAAAGTAGGTGTTCGAGCTAATGTCGAACGTATGAAACTTGACGTTGTCGATGGATATTGTCAGGTTGTTTTCATCCCAATCCAGAGAGTAGGTGTGATAATTGCCGTCTTGCAGGCTGTTGGCAACATTGGCTTTGTAGTATTGCTGTTCGTGAGCCGCTGCGCTAGGGCCATAGTGAATGGCGGTGTTCACTTGTTTTTCCGAATCGCCCGCAGCCATTCCGCTCTGTTCTCCCATTTCCATAATATCAATCTCCCCGCATGCCGGCCACTGTTTGTCGTTGTCTCCCATCATCCAGAAAGCAGGCCATAGTCCGCCGTTAGTCTTGGGAAGCTTGATACTTGCTTCTATCTTGCGATACTTGAAACTCTTTTTCCCTTTTGAATTGATCCTGCCTGAATAGATTTTATTCCCTTTGCGTTCGGCGGTAAGAATCAGAACCGATTTATCCCCGTCTTTTCCTACCGATACATGAGCGGCATCGTATGCCTGTAGCTCTTGATTGGTCCAACCGGGTTCATGAGTTTCTTTCGTCCATACTTTTCGTCGAAAAAGTTGAAATCGTCTTTAAAAAGAATGTCTTGTGGATTTTCTTCCGGTTCCGTTCCAACAGAATCCGACGAGCAGGATTGTTGCGCGAAGCAAACGGATAAAAATAGGAATAGTGCTACTTTTTTCATCGTTTTAGCATTTTAAAGGTTAAACGTAATATGTGCTTTATACTTGTAGAGCTTGGTGCAAAGATGCTAATATCCGGCTAAAACGATGGTCAGATTGCTGACATATTAGGTTTGATTGCTGACAAATCTGCTGATTTTTATCGAACGGATGTTATCTTACCCATTCTTTTTCGAAGATTGTTGCTGTACAAGAATGAGGTAAATGATAATTTTGCGGAGTGCCCTGAAAGGGCTTAATTATATAGCGTAGGGCAACGCCCTACGTAAAAACGACAATCTGAATTTGCGCCCTGAAAGGGCATAATT